>CAMPKG010000217.1 GCA_946887085.1 uncultured Sphingobacteriales bacterium | reverse complement strand
ATGCATTGAAAACGAGCTAATGCCAAGGTGGATGTAATACCTTTCGCCGGGAATCCAATTAAAATTGGTAAACAGCCCTTCTACACTACCACTACTCGAATGCATAAAGACATATCCTTGCGAAGGCTGCGATGGGGTACCAATACGCCCCCAGGTAGGTGCTACCCACCAATTGCTGCAACCGGTACCGGTAACACATAAATATTCATAGGTGGGGCAGTTGTTAAGCCGGTCGCATTTGTTGATCGTATTTTCCCAACCATCCAATTGTGACACCAGGTCATAGATCTGCGCTTTACCCGGTGCTGCGAATAAAACAAATAGCAAAGTGACTAAGATTTGTCTTTTCATAATAGAGTTTTTTATTAGGACGAATCTCCGTCAAAGCTTCCTTTACAGCATGCCCCAATACATGAAAAGCGACTTTCGCTTAACGAACGGTCGGGCTGAGTCGATAAAATGCCTGGAAGACTAAGCGTGCACCACCAGCATAAATACCAGGAAACGTAGGTCGCGTTTTGTAAGGCGGCGGTTCATTAGGGACAAATATAGGCGGAAGTCTTAAGTTATAAGTCGTAAGTAAGATTTGTAACTGGCAAGGCAGTATTTTATCTTTGAGCGAATAGCCCCTATATGAAGAAGACAATAGTTCTCTGCGTTGCGCTTGTATTGACCGCTTCTGCAAATGCACAGAAGAAAAAGAACAAGAAATCAGCCGAACAGAAGCCATGGCCGGAAGTAAAAGAACTTCAGCTTGGTCAAACCGCAGACGGCAGACCGATCAATGGAACAACTATCCATTTTACCGATCATATTTCCCGTTACCAGCGTGACACGATAAGGCATGAACTATTCCTTGCCTTGCAGGAACCTTTTGAACTAAAAGGGCTGAAGTATAAGGGCAAGATGGGTGCCTTCGACCCCTACGCAAAAAAGTTTGTCTGGGTCAAAGACCTCGAAGGCGATAAGTTTCGTCAATCACACATCAACGATAATATAGTCGTGATCAATCCGCAGGGCGTGATCGTTTACGACCGGGCTAACGGCAATAAAAAGTGGATGAAAACCCAGCCGATAGGTTTTACAGATGCTAAACACAACATCGGCGTCAGCAAAAACGGCACTGCGATGGACCTTAATACCGGCGAGGTGCGCTGGAAAACCCATATCCGGCAGGCGATGAATGTGACCGAGGTAGTTGACCTGAATGAAGATGCTGTATTGATAAATTCAGGAGGCGTCAAACGTATCAATCTTGGCGACGGTAGCGGCTGGCAATACAAATCAAAAACCAAAGGAAGCAAAGTTGATGCAGGCGGGATAATCGGCAATGTGCTCATAGGTACTGCAACAGCAATGGCTACAGGAGTTGCAGTGATGCCAATGAGCAATGGCGAAGACCTTGACAAACTCAATTCCAATATCCTGCACAGCGGCTCCCGCATCTACTATGCCTCACGCAAAGACATTGCTTGCCTCGACGAAAAAGGCAATGAAAAATGGGTGACCGAACTGGAAGATAAAAAGACCAGTAGCTCGTTGATATGGAGCCGTGGCAATGCGATCTACATGCTCAACTTCGGTTATGGCTACGCAGCTTCCACTGATGAGCCGATACGTATTGGGGATGCATATGTTGCTGCTTTCAACCGGAAGACCGGCGAAAAAATCTACCAGCAAAACATAGATCCAAAAGCTTTTGTAGCCGGTCACCAGGTAGTAGAAGACACGATATGGGTGCATTCAAACGAAAAACTGACGAAATACAATCTTATAACCGGTGAAAAACTAGCCACCCAGGAGACAGTGCGTACCAAGCTGGAATCGTTTTTTGAATTTATAAATGGCGATGACTACTATTTAAAAACTCAGGCAGGCTTTCAGCCGCTCAGTGTACTATTTCCCGGCGAACGCTTCCTGGCCGATGGCCCTGCCGTTTTGCGGATTGGAAAAAACCTGCAGCCAATCTCTGAAATAGAAGAAGAAATATGGATGGTCCGTCGCATCTATCGCGACTATTATTTCCTGGAGAGCAGGACACAAACTACGATCATAAAAAATGGACAACCTGTTGCCACACTCGACCTCACCAATGTCAATACGTTTGAAAACTTACTGTTTGCTGTTTTTAAAGATGAGCTGGCCATTATTGACTTGAAGGAAATTTTTGATTCTTTATAAATAAAGGGTTACCAATGCCGCCCTTTTTATTTATCACAACCCTGTGCATACCGCCGCCGCGATATTTCTCCTTGAACGCTCTCTTGCATAACTTTAGGCCAGCAAAATCCTATTATGAAAGCCTCGATCATTCTTTTTGTTACACTGATATTTCAGTTATTGGAAAAACAAGTTTCCGGATACTTGATGTAACGGGATTGTTTTGATAATAAAAGGCTGCGATTTGCAGCCTTTTATTATTGTTTTATCAGTCGTTCAATTGTTTCCAACTGGCACTTACCATCCCCTGTGCGTACCACCGCCGCGATATTTCTTTTTCGCGGGTTTGGCGTACACAGCGCCGGGGCGTTGAACTACGTCTTTATTTTTAGGGAGATTTATTTTCGGCGCATCGGTGCGGTGGTAGGGATGTGATTCTACTACCGGTATCGTAAAGCCTATCAGCTTATGAATGCTCTTCAGGTCATCCAGTTCCTCGGTATCGCAAAACGACAATGCCACCCCGCTTGCACCCGCGCGGCCGGTACGGCCTATGCGGTGTACATAAGTTTCAGGTACTTCCGGCAGCTCGTAGTTGATCACATGCGGCAGTTCGTCTATATCAATACCGCGCGCAGCGATGTCCGTTGCCACCAGCACACGGATGTTGTTCGATTTGAAATCACTCAACGCACGTTGTCTTGCACCCTGGCTTTTGTTGCCATGTATAGCCGCAGCGCTAACGCCTGATCTGTCCAATTCCTTCACCAGTTTATCAGCTCCATGCTTGGTACGTGTAAACACCAACGAGCGGGTGATGGAAGCATCGCTAAGGATATGCGCCAGCAGGTGTTTTTTATCTTTTTTCTCAACCATGTACATGGCCTGCTGTATGGTCTCAGCGGTAGATGACACAGGTGTTACCTTCACTTCAGCTGGGTTTCGCAATATCGTATTGGCCAGCTTCTGTATCTCCGGCGGCATGGTTGCCGAAAAAAATAAGGTTTGTCTTTCTGTAGGCAGCTTGGCTACTACTTTCTTTACATCGTTGATGAAACCCATGTCCAGCATGCGGTCGGCCTCGTCAAGCACGAATGTGGTGATACCACTAAGGCTGATGAAACCCTGCTGCATCAGGTCGAGCAGGCGGCCGGGTGTAGCTATCAGTACATCGATGCCCTGCTGCAAAGCACGTGTTTGCGCGCCCTGCGGCACACCGCCGAATATTACTGTATGTTTCACCCTCAGGTTCTTGCCGTATGCGGCAAAGCTTTCGTTGATCTGTATGGCCAGCTCGCGTGTAGGCGTTAGTATCAGGGCACGGATAGGTCCGCGGCCTTTCATCGTCTCTGCCGTCATGCGTTGCAGCATGGGTATAGCGAAGGCTGCTGTTTTACCTGTGCCTGTTTGCGCACAGCCCAAAAGGTCCTTGCCTTGCAGCACAACGGGTATGGCCTGCTGTTGAATGGGAGTGGGTGTTGTATAACCCTCACCTTCAACGGCAGCAAGAATTGGTTCTATTAAGTTTAGTTCTTTAAATGTCATTTGTTAAAATTGTTTGTTGCTGCATCTGCAGCCATGTTTTATCAGGCAACCTCGGCACAATTGCAATTGCTGTCTATTGCCTCGCTTACTGTCAGAAAATGTTGCTTGAAACGTTTTTTGTTTAGCCCCTTTATCGCCGCCTCGCCGGTCTTGCAATCCTGCATCTGCACATAACCGTGGCCCAGGTTGTTGCCCTCATCATCTTTTGATATAATGCTGTGCACCACCCTGCCATATTGGGTAAAAAGAGTTTTAATATCCTTGTCCGTAACCTCGTCACATAGGTTGCCTATATAGATCTTCATCACTAAAGCCTGTTTTAAATAATGGTAATAAATGGTAGGTCAATAAAAAGGAAAAGCCCGGAGAAGAATGGCCGTTTGCCGGATATGAACTACTTATAATACAGCAAAAATACGTAATAATTGGCAATTTTCCAAATATAGCTGTTAAAGCTCATACCATTAAAGGAAAAGCTAATAAAAACGGCGCTGTACCTACTCTGGCCTGCCGTTAATATGTGTCTTATATGTGCGCCGGGGTGCTTTTATTATTTGTATCGTTACATTTTGGCATTGAGCTGCCCTTCCTCGTAGCTGTTTGCAGGGGATACATGCTCATTCACGACGGTATTTTCTAACATCAGGCTGGCTTCCGATACCGTTATTACACCTTCTGATTCCGCATCATAAGTTACCCGCAACGAGCCCCGGCTATAGTCCAGTTTTTTATTCCTGTCGAGGTCTACGGCTACATGCCTGTTCGCATTCGGGGTGTATACTGCTACCCCTTTCACAACTGCCACCCTGGTTACTTCCATTTCCGGTGAGACATGTTCGACAACAATATGCCCGTATACTGACATTTCGCCGGTCCGGTTCAGGGTGAATTCCACACGGGGCTTTGTTATTTCATTAAATGCAATGTCCGATATCGAAACGTCTGCACCGAGGTCTCCGCGCCTTATTATCAGTGGTATCGTCACTCCGAACGAAGGTATCAACGATACTGTGATCCCGTGGGCATCGGGGGTAACAACATGTTTCGTCGTTTTCTTCACCTCGGTACGTATACACATGTGCGACCGGTATTCTTTTTGTTCCAACTCTTCGCTATCCGGTATACGAAGTTCGATGACCTGCGACTGCCCGGGGGCCAGTGTGATCCTTCTCGGGTAAAAGAGGATGTGATCGCTGGCAAAATACTGGCCGGGATCAGGCACAAGTATCTCCTGAAATCCTCCATCATTGTGCATCCTGTATTGTTTTGGATTCACCAGGTAGGTTACCGTGTCGGTGCCAGTATTGGACAGGTTCACCTCGGCATAATTAGTGGCCTTATTAAACACCACCCTGTTAGGTGTAACGAGCATGCCCAACTGGCATTTCGCTGCCGGGCCGCCAAGGATGACCGGCAAGACCAACAACAACTGCCGCAAAAGGCGCTGCCCTGTTTTCAAACATAGTATAGGTAAAAACATCTCTCTTATCTTTTATAGGCTGGCACAAAAGTATACATACATATGGGCGCTATGGGATGACCGGCATCACCGACAAAATATGATTTCAGTCAACCTTTTTTGAGCCCTCCCGGCAACTCATCATAATTACAGCCTTAATTTGCATCTCTATGTACAGCAGGCAGGAAATAGCTAAGCAGAAAGAAGCATTCTGGACCGCCTTCGGCAGGTATATGCAACCTGTAGCATCCGCAGGAGGCGATAAAGTAAACTGGATCAACTACAAAACAGGCGTGCAGGGGATAGTATTTAAAATGGATGCGGATAATAAACGGGCGACGATTAGCATCGTACTATCGCATAGTAAGGCTGCGGTGAGAGAACAGCATTACCAGCAACTGCTGCAGTTAAAAAATACGCTTCTGGATGCGGTTGGCGAAGACTGGACCTGGGAGCATGAAGTGCCGGATGAATTTGGTAAATCACACAGCTGGATTGGCACAGTGACCATAGGCGTCAACATCCTCAACAATGCCGACTGGCCGGCGCTTATTTCCTTCTTCAAGCCCAGAATCATTGCCCTGGACTCGTTCTGGAATGATGTGAAATTTGCGTTTGAGGTGTAGCCCCTCC
>CAMPKG010000216.1 GCA_946887085.1 uncultured Sphingobacteriales bacterium | reverse complement strand
AGACACCGCACCACCATGTTGACCAGATCCGCAAACCAAAGTGGACGAACCGTGATAAAGTAACCCTTATCATCTTCCTGGCAATTGCTGCTATCTGTTACCTGGCACAGGCATTGGGTATGGGCAACTTCATTATCGTTCTGTATGGCTTCGTGCTGCTGGAAAAATATGTGTTCCGCAAATGGATACATACATTCCAGAACAAGACATGGCCAGCTTTCCAGGATTGGTACACCAAGTGGTTGAAAGTAGCTTTGAACCATCCCGGTAAAACGATGCTTATAACAGGATGTATCTTCGTATTTGCCATAGTACTGATGGGTGTGCGTGGCGCAAAGGTGGTGTTCTTCCCTGAGGCCGAGCCGAACTTCGTATATGTTTACCTGAACATGCCCGTAGGTACCGACCAGGCTTATACCAACACCGTACTTGAACGTTTGGAAAAACGTGTGAATACCGCACTTAATATCGACCCCGCTGCAGGCAAAAAGAACCCGATCGTAAAATCGGTGATCTCTAACGTAACCATTGGCGCTGTAGACCCGACCAGCGGCGAGGTTGGCAACTTCCCTAATAAAGGACGTATCACAGTCGCCTTCGTCAAGTATGGCGAGCGTAACGGTGAATCGACAACCAAATATCTTGAGAGCGTACGTGCAGCAGTAAAAGGTGTGCCAGGTGCTGAAGTAACCGTCGACAAAGAACAGGGCGGCCCGCCGTTGCCGAAGCCCATCGTTATCGAGATCACCGGAGATAACCTTGATTCACTCATAGCGACTTCCGAGCGTGTAAAACGCTATATCGAAACTAAGAACGTAGCTGGTGTGGAAGAATTGCGCAGCGATTTCCAGGCGAATAAACCTGAGATCATATTCGACCTCGACCGTGAGCGTATGAACAGCGAAGGTATCACTACCGGACAAGTAGTAATGAACCTGCGTACCGCAGTATTCGGTAAAGAGATATCCCGTTTCCGCGACGCGAACGATGACTACCCCATCACGCTACGTCTGCAGAAAGACCAGCGCGAGAATATCGATGCCGTGCGTAATATGCCCTTGGTATTCCGCGATATGGGTATGGGTGGCATTGTGCGCGAGGTACCGGTGAGTGCATTCGCTAATATTTACTACGACAACACATATGGTGGTATCAAGCGCCAGGACCTGAAACGTATCATTACCCTTTCGTCAAACGTACTGACAGATTATAACCCGAACGAAGTGGTAGCTGCCATACAACAAGAGCTGGATAACTACCAGGCGCCGGCAGGCATCAATATACGCATGGGTGGCCAGCAGGAAGAACAGGCTGAAACAGGCGCCTTCCTTGGCAACGCAATGCTGATATCAATGGGACTGATATTCCTGTTGCTGATCATGCAGTTCAACTCGCTGAGCCGCACGGTGATCATCATGTCAGAGATACTCTTCTCGATCTTCGGTGTGTTCCTGGGCGTGGGTATCTTCAAAAACGATTTTTCTATCGTAATGAGTGGTATTGGCATCGTAGCGCTTGCCGGTATCGTGGTGCGAAATGGTATTCTCCTTGTAGAGTTCATGGACCTGATGCTGAAAGAAGGAATGGGTAATTATGAAGCGATCGTTGAAGCCGGCCGTACGCGTATGACGCCGGTGTTGCTTACCGCAACAGCAGCCATTCTCGGCCTGATACCGCTGGGCGTTGGTTTGAACATGGACTTTGCAGCATTGTTCAGTGAGTTCAACCCGCATATTTATTTCGGCGGTGATAACGTAGCATTCTGGGGGCCACTCGCATGGACCATGATCTATGGACTTAGCTTCGCAACTTTCCTTACACTCATCGTGGTACCGGTGATGTGTTTGCTGGCATTCCGCTTCAAGGGCTGGCTACGCAGGAAGAAGGAAAATATAGCAATGAGCATGACAGAAACAAAGGCGGTTTATACAGAACAGGATTAGGACTTTTAAGACAGGCAAAAGAAAACGCCGCTCTTTTCAGAGCGGCGTTTGTTATTTGTCGGAACCGGTGCCGATAGCTATCGGGATTATGGAATTAAAGAATTGCCGGAATTTATTAGAAAAGAAACCCCTGGCTTTAACGCCAGGGGCAAATATTTGTAAACCCCTCCCTGGGAGGCGTTGGGGAGGTTTTTACGCCATCTGCTCCTTCAGCACACCCAGTTCTTTACCGATCTTGATAAATGCTTCGATCGCCTTATCGAGATGATGACGTTCATGAGCGGCCGATATCTGCACGCGGATACGTGCTTGCCCCTTCGGCACTACAGGATAGAAGAAGCCAATTACATAAATACCTTCCTCAAGCAATTTTGCAGCAAACTGCTGTGCCAGCGGCGCATCATACAACATAATGGGCGCGATAGCATGTGTGCCCGGTTTGATATCAAAGCCGGCTTCTGTCATCTTGCTGCGGAAATAAGTTGTGTTGTCTTCCAGTTTGTCACGCAGCGCAGTTGTTTCGCTCAGCATATCCAGTACGGCAATTGAAGCGCCGACTACTGCGGGAGCAACAGTATTAGAAAACAGGTAAGGGCGGCTACGCTGCCGCAGCATGTCGATCACTTCTTGTTTACCGCTGGTGAACCCACCTGAGGCACCACCTAATGCCTTACCCAGCGTGCCGGTGATAATATCTATTCTGCCCATAACACCGCAAAGCTCATGCACGCCACGGCCTGTTTTACCCATAAAGCCCGATGAATGGCTTTCATCGATCATCACCAGTGCATCATACTTATCAGCCAGGTCACAGATCTTATCCAGTTGTGCTATTGTACCATCCATCGAAAAAACAGAATCGGTAACGATGACACGCGTACGTGCGTCCATGTTGGCCTGTAGCTGTGCTTCCAGGTCGGTCATATCATTGTGTTTATAACGGGCGCGGCGCGACTTCGTTAAACGCACCCCGTCGATGATCGAAGCATGGTTCAATTCATCCGATATGATCGCATCATCTTCGCCAAGTAGTGGCTCAAATACACCGCCATTGGCATCAAAGCAGGCCACGTACAATATCGTACCCTCAGTGCCCAGGAATTTGGCCAGCTTTTCTTCGAGCTCTTTATGGATGTCTTGCGTCCCGCAGATGAAACGCACAGAACTCATGCCATATCCACGCTTGTCTATTGTTTTGTGGGCTGCTTCTATCACTTTAGGGTGAGACGAAAGGCCCAGGTAGTTGTTAGCGCAAAAGTTCAGCACCTTCTTGCCATTTACAATTATTTCGGCGCCCTGCTCCGATTCGATGATGCGTTCCTGCTTATATAATCCTGCGTCTTTTATCTCCTGCAGCTCTTTCTGCAAGCGCTGGTAAAATGATGGACTCGACATATTCCTGATTTTGCAGCAAAATAACTAAATAATTACTCAATGACTCAATGGCTCAATTTCTCAATGTTACTGGAGTACGGGAATGTGCGGATCAGCGAAATCACGCCTGTCAGCGGAAATCAGCGGTCAGAGTCTTAAATTATTCCCAAAACTTATACAACGCTCTTTCCGCCATGCCCTAACGATTACCTTTACCGGCTTATAAATGCGGTATTTTCTCGCCATATTATTCCTACTTACCGGGCTTTCTTTACAGGCGCAAACGCTGAAAGGCGTGGTGGCCGATGGCGAAACCGGTAAACCGCTATACGCTGTTACGATCGTCAATATCGCCACGCAAGAGTCGGTTTACAGTAATGAGAACGGAGAATTTACCATCCGCGCTAAGGCAGGCGACCAGGTAGCTTTTAGTTTTATAGGCTACAAAGATACCCGCCGTACAGTACCGTCCAGCTTTGGTATTAACTCCGTACGGGTAGAGCTGGTTCCTATGGCCTACCAGTTGGGCGAGATCGTCATACGTCCTGATTACACCCCCTACCAGCTTGATTCTGTGCGTAGAAGATCAACCTACCAGCGGGCATTGGCAAGACAAAAGACCACTTCCATCATGAGCCCCGTTTCTCTATTGGCCGAAAAGCTGTCGAAACAGAGTAAGATGGTACACAACTTCCAGAAGAACTTTGTGAAATGGGAAAATGAGCGCTTTGTTGATGCCCGGTACACACCCGAACTTGTTGCACAACTTACCGGCTTAGAAGGCGATAACCTTGGACAATTTATGGTGGCCTATCCTATGCCTTATGACTATGCACGCAATGCCACCGAGCTGGAACTGCAAATGTGGATAAGGCACAACTACAAGAACTTTAAGAAGCACATAACAGCTTCGGGCACAACATTACAGGATAGTATACAAACCAGGTAGCTATGAAAAAGTTGTGGTTGCTGATATTGATGATGATTAGCGTTTTTTTAACGCATGCCCAGGATACTGCGCGACAGAGATTGCAGGAGGTGGTGATACTTTCGGATATGGCTAAGTTCAAGCGCGACTCTGCGCGACTCGATAGCATTTATGCAAAGACAGCAAGAGATGTAAATCAAAAGGTGGATGTACATCTTGGTCCCGGAATAGCATTTGAAGGCCTGTTCAGCAAAGCAGCAAGAAAGATATCCGGCCGTGATAAACGAGAAAAGAAATTCCTGGCCACTTATCACCAGATGCAAAGTGAGAAAGTTGTAGCGATGAGATATAATCCCAAAGTCGTGGCTTCCGTCATAGGCCTGAAGGGCGATCTGGCGGCGAGCTTCATCAACCAAAACCCCATGCCCGAGGACTTTGCGCGAACGGCTACCGAACTGGAATTAAAGATGTGGATACGCGACCGTTATAAGGATTCACAATACGCAGGTAGAAATAAATAGCTGTGGCGCCGCAGGCAAGCTTCTATCTTTGTATATATTTATCGTATGGTACCAAAATGGCAGAAAGGCGTTGTTAAGCGCGTTGAACAGGCCACACACAATACAAGGCGCTACTGGGTAGAGTTGCCGGAAACAACAGTATTTGAGTTTAAGCCCGGCCAATTCGTTACGCTCGATCTTCCTATTCACGAACAACGCAACAAACGCTGGCGCAGCTACAGCATTGCCTCTGCACCTGATGGTACAAACATCATCGAACTCATCATCGTACATCTTGAAGGTGGTGCGGGCAGCAGTTATTTTTTCGACGAGATCATCGTGGGCTCTGAGCTGACGCTACGCGGCCCGCATGGAGTATTTGTTTTACCGCAGCCGCTCACACGAGATCTGTTCATGATCTGCACGGGTACCGGTATCGCCCCTTTCCGCAGCATGCTGTACCATATCCACAAGCATCAATTACCGCATGGAAAATTGCACTTGGTATTCGGCACACGCACACAGCAAGACCTTTTGTATGCCGATGAAATGCGGGAACTGGAAAAACTCATCACTGATTTCAAATACTATCCTACCTTGTCGCGTGAACAATGGGAGGGGCGCAGCGGCTATGTACATAGTGTTTACGAAGAGATCTGTGCAGCAAAACCCAATGCGGAATTCATGCTTTGCGGCTGGCGGGCGATGATAGACGACGCAAGAAAAAAATTGCTGCAGCTGGGTTACGATAAAAAAGATATACATCTTGAGCTATACGGCTAAAGCCGTTTCATTCATCAGATTTTAATAACATTTAACTCATTCTTTAATCAACCTCAGAATCAATCGTTTCCATATTTAAAGATGGCATACTCTTTTTAAGATAGCTATCTCTAATCGTGTCGGTTGTATGGATTCAAAAAAGCGGATACTGATCGTATCCAACAGGCTTCCTGTTAAGATCAAAGAAAAAGATGGCGAGCTTAACTATCACAATAGTGAAGGCGGCCTCGCAACAGGTTTAGGTAGCATATATAAGCTCAACAATAACTTGTGGATAGG
>CAMPKG010000215.1 GCA_946887085.1 uncultured Sphingobacteriales bacterium | reverse complement strand
ACCCACAGCTGCGGCACCACTTTGAAAGTGAGCAGGAAGTCGAAAAGAACGAATATGATTAATACTATAAGGATAATTGTCGATGCGGTCATGTCAATTCTATGATTTTAGTTTTACAGTGAGTGTGATGCTTTCGTAGCTGGTAATGATGACATCCTGTCCCGGTGCAATTGTGTCCTGCGATGTAGCATTCCAGCTGCTGCCTTTAAAGGCCACTTTGCCGAACTTGCCTGGTTGTATCTCTGTTTCTGCAGTTGCCGTCTTGCCAATGATCTCATCGGGCAGATCGCCTTTCTGTGCATTTGTCATTCCAAGTTTTTTTCTTGCCCAGTTACGGAGCAATGCGGCCGAAACGAGCGAAGTGCCCAGGAAGATCACCATCTGCATGTTGATGGAGAGGTCCATGGTGAGCGTGAGTGCGGCCACGATCCATGCCCCTATGCCGAAGAAGAACAGGATGAATCCCGGCACCATGAACTCGAGCAGGAAAAATACAAAGCCCAGTATGAACCAGATGACCGAAAGATTTTTCAGGATGTCCATAGCTAAATATAGTGAATTTTGTACAAAGGCTTAATAATTAAAGCTCTGCAGACGCAGGGGCAACCTCACCCAGTTCGACCGGAGGTCGAACATCCCTCTCCTAAAAACAGGAGAGGGGGCGTTCTGCATTCTGGAATTGATTATTATTTCAAATGTCAAGCTAAAAACAGGAGAGGGCCAGCGTAGGTCGTTTGCCATATAAATCACCTCGCCTGTTCTTAGTCAAGCCTCCCCTTGGGAGAGGTTGGAGGGGCTTAGTCTACTCCATTCCAACCTAAAACTTCTGTTTCTTCATTTTCGTCTATAGGGCTTAGTTTTCCTGCTTTCCTTACCAGCGAAATATATTCTTTGCGATAGCCTTCTTTGTCTTTGCCCCTGGCGCTTTTCGCAAGGCTATAAACCATATCGTAACTACTTACTCCTTTGTATTTCGAGTCTTTCAGCAACATTCCGAACATGGCTACAGAAGATGCAAAGCGAATATTATCGGTAGCCAGCATAATGCTTTTTGTATTGTTGGAAATTCTGTGTACCATTTCCGTGCTTGTATTGCCGTTTGGCCTTTTGTAGCGGAACTTAATGGTTGCAAATTCACCGTTGTGAGGCAGATATTCAATAGTGTTTGGCTGCTGATATCTCAAGGGATCAACATTTCTATTTTGAGCACTATTGACACCAACCGGAATGATCTCATACATGATGGTCACCGTATGGCCTGAACCCATGTCGCCGGCATCTTTTTTATCGTCCTTAAAATCTTCTTCATTCAGCAAACGGTTCTCATAACCTACCAGCCTGTACGATTTAACGAATGCTGGATTGAATTCTATCTGTGCTTTCACATCTTTTGCTATCGTGAAAATGGTACCGCCGAATTCTTTTACCAGCGTTTTTTCTGCTTCTTTGATATTGTCGATGTAGGCATAGTTCCCGTTTCCCTTATCCGCCAGTATCTCCATTTTGGAGTCTTTATAGTTACCCATGCCATAACCAAGGCAGGTAAGATAAATGCCTTTATCACGCTCTTTGGTAATGAGTGTTTCCAGTTCATTGTCACCGCTTACACCCACATTGAAATCACCATCAGTGGCCAGTATCACGCGGTTATTACCGCCGCGCATAAAATTCTCCGCAGCTGTTTTATAGGCCAGCTTAATACCTGCACCACCTGCGGTAGAACCACCTGCCTGCAACCTGTCCAATGCATCATAGATCACTTCCTTGTCCTCGCCCGATGTAGGAGGTAATACCACGCCTGCCGCACCTGCGTACACCACTATCGCCAGCCTGTCGTGTTCACGCAGTTTGTTTACCAGCATTTTCAATGATGAGATGACAAGTGGTAATTTATTTTGTTCCTGCATCGAGCCTGATACATCTATAAGAAACGTGAGATTAGAAGGCGGCAGGTTGTGTGTGGCAATATTTTTTGCCTGCAAGCCTACGTGCAGCAACTTATGTCCTTTCTGCCAGGGACAGTCGATCATCTCTGTTGTTATCGATATCGGGTCTTCGCCCCTGGGTTGCGGATATTGGTAATCGAAATAGTTGATCATTTCTTCAACGCGCACCGCATCGGCAGGCGGCATTTGTCCGGAAGTAAGGAAGCGGCGGACATTGCTGTACGATGCCCGATCGACATCTACAGATAGTGTCGATAGTGGATTTGCACTTACCGATTTAAAATCATTCTCCGGGTCTTTTTTATAGCTCTCGTTGCTGGGGTTGTAATAGGTGGTAGCAGGATAGCGCGGCGGCGCATAGCTGAGCGCCATGTCTTTCTGAGCACGCGCTCCTGCGCTTCTGCCGTTTGCCCTGAAGAGTTTTTTAGAGCCTGACGTCTGTACAGCGTCGATCTCTGCTAGTTGAATTCCTTTTTCTTCGTCCGCAGCCACTGCCGGCGGTGCAGGTTTGCCGTGTATTGGTTGAAGATAGACGTTAACTACAGTTGTTTTGCTGGCTGCAACGATTACACTGGTAGATGTATGGGGTTTGTAGCCTGTTGCAGAAACTTTGACCGCATATTTGCCTGGACTTAAAAAATTGACTTTGTAATTCCCATTAACGTCGGTAGACGCGTTACCCGCAATGTCTTTCCCTTTTAGAACCTGTATAACCGCGCCTAATACGGGCTGATTATTATCACCTGTGATCTTTCCTGAGATAGTGCCGCTTTGTGCAAACGCCGTAAAGGCTGCGCAAAAGAATAGCATGAGCATGCTGAGTGCCTGTTTCATAAGTTACAATATTTAGTGTTTGGATATTGTTGTCGCTTATGAGATGCGGCAGGTTTTAGTTTTCCATACAGTGCAGAAGATTTTTTTTAATAAGACAAGCTTGTGACAACAAAAAGCCTCCCCGAAGAAACGGGGAGGCGTAAGGATATTTATCTGTTAAGCTTAAAAAACTACCATACTTTGGCGCGCAGGCTATCAGGGCGATACATTTTATCTCCCGGCTGCACATTGAATGCCTGGTAGAACTCAGGCATATTGCTCAGCGGCCCGTTGCAACGCCATTGCGCAGGCGAGTGAGGGTCGGTGATGATGCGGTTAGCCATTTCTTCGTCGCGCGTATTTGCTTTCCATACCTGCGCCCAACTCAGGAAGAAACGCTGCTCAGGTGTAAAGCCATCTATTTTCTCATTGCCCCGTCCCTGTTTGGTTTTCTTGAAAGCTTCGTAAGCTATGGCAAGGCCGCCAAGGTCGGCAAGGTTCTCACCCAGTGTCAGCTGGCCGTTCACGTGTACAGAATCCAATACAGTGTAGTTATTGAACTGATCTACAACTACGTTGGCTTTATCAGTGAATTTCTTAGCGTCTTCCGGTGTCCACCAGTCGTTCAGGTTGCCCTCAGCATCGTACTGGCGGCCCTGGTCGTCGAAACCGTGTGTTATTTCGTGGCCGATAACAGCGCCGATACCGCCATAGTTCACCGCATCATCAGCTTCCATATCAAAGAACGGGAACTGCAGGATACCTGCCGGGAATACGATCTCGTTGAAAGCGGGGTTGTAGTATGCATTCACTGTCGGTGGCGTCATCTGCCATTCGTTTTTGTCGACGGGCCTGCCGAGTTTGCCAATGTTGTAATTATAATCAAAAGCAGAAGCTGCCATTATATTCTTCACATAATTGTCGCCCGATATAGACAGCTGATCGTAATTCTTCCATTTGTCGGGATAACCGATCTTCTTGATGAAGGTGTTGAGCTTACCCATTGCTTTTTGCTTGGTGACATCAGACATCCAGTCGAGGCGTTGAATGCGCTCACCATAGGTTGTCTGCAGGTTGTTCACCATTTCCATCATTCGTTCTTTCGCTTCGGGTTTGAAGTGTTTGTCAACGTACATCTGGCCCAGCAGTTCGCCTACCGATCCGTCAACAACGTTGAGCACGCGTTTCCAGCGGGGTTTCTGCTCCTGCTGGCCGCGTACGGTCTTACCATAAAAATCAAAGTGCTCGTTGTCAAAAGCACTGCTCAGGTAGGGCGACATATCATTCACCGCATGGAACTGCAGGTATTTTTTCCAAACAGGCAGCGGCGTTGTCTTTAACTGTTTCGATACTTCTTTGAAGAAAGCGGGCATACCTACTATCAGTGAATCCTGTCCGTTGATCTTCAGGTCGGCAAATAGAACTTTCCAGTCGATGCCCGGAGTTTGTGCAGTAATACCATCAAGGTTGAACTTGTTGTACAGCTTATAAGGATCGCGCATTTCCACGCGGGTCATTGATGCTCCCGCCAGCGCTGTTTCCAGTTTGAAGATGTCTTCCGCATCTTTCTTAGCTGTAGCATCGTCTTCGCCCATCAGCGATAGTACTTTTACAAGGTGTGCCTTGTAGGCTTCGCGGATCTTCGTAGTGCGCTCGTCTGTTTTGAAATAGTAATCGCGGTCAGGCATACCGAGGCCACCCTGGTAAAACTGCGCGATGGTTTTGATAACATTTTTATCATCCGGCGCTACATACATGCCAAACACCTGGCCAATACCTTGCGTGTGTTCCAGTGCCACTTCCTTCATCAGGCCGTTGGCATCCTGTATCGCATTGATGCGGTTCAGCACATCGTTCATGGGAGTAACGCCTGCTTTGTCGACAGCGGCACTGTCCATACCTGAGCGGTAGAGGTCGCCTACTTTCTGCGATGGGCTTCCGGCTTTAGCGTTCTTATCTGATGCTGCGCTTTCCAGCAGGTCGTGCAGGGCTTTGTAGTTGTTCTCCTGCAATACGTTGAAGCTGCCCCAGCGTGTTTCAGACGCAGGTATGGCATTTGATCTCAGCCATGCACCATTGGCGTACATGAAGAAGTTATCGCCGGGGCGTATGGTGGTGTCCATATTCGCCGGGTCCAGCAGTTTGCGGTCGTTGCCTGCAGTTTTGCCGTTATCCTGGCATGATGCCAGGGCAACTATCGCAGCACCCGCAAGCAGTGTGTGTTTAATATTCATCTGTGTTATTGATTTTCGGAGGAAACAAATGTACAAATAACCGATACGGTTTTAGCAATTTGCTTAAAACCACCCGGGGTGAAAATACGGGTGAAAAATTCCTTCAGGCTATCTGCCTCCAATCTCTTCGTACATGGCGCACTTCTATAATACCCTGGAAAAGATAAGACCGTCCCGTGGCGAGGTCGCGGCATTTGCAACGCGTGCGCAGCTGTTCCAGCTTTTCGAATATCCTGCCATCAGCTTCAAACCATTGGCCCGGTTCAATGTCGTCCACCAGCTTAAACCCGGGTTTACGGTCGTCGTAGCGATAAAGCGCTTTGAACAAACGCGAATCGCTGCAGGTACTCGCTGCGGGGTTGTGCATGTATGCGATCAACGCATGCTCTACATCTTTGGGAAATATCTTTTTACCTATATAAGGAAACAGCACATGGCGGAATTGTGTTTTCCATTCTTTGCCGTGTGGCGATACGGTGTTCTTGAAATGAACATAAGTGAGCATATGCGCCAGCTCGTGCAGTAGTGTTATGAGGAAGCTGTATTTATTAAGGTTAAGGTTGATGCTTACCTGGTGAAACGGAAAATCTTTAGTAGGGTTCCTGTAATCACCCAATACGCTTTTTCTTTCGTGGGTGAGGGTAAGATGAATGGTATGCTGCCTGAAATAAGGCATGATCATCTCGAAGGTGCCTTCGGGCAGGAAGTTCTCTAAAAATTTTAACGAAGTCTGCTGCTTTTTCATATCATTTTGCTTCTCTTGCCATCTTCGATAGTAATAAGGTCTCTGCAACTGAGTAAACTGCATAAATGCCAAACAGCACGAACAGGGTT
>CAMPKG010000214.1 GCA_946887085.1 uncultured Sphingobacteriales bacterium | reverse complement strand
TAACAATGCAGCTACCGCGAATGATATCGCGGTGACTGCATCGATGAACGATGGTGAAAAGTCCTTGCCCGTTAGTTTATCTGCGTAGTATTTAATGAAGGAATTAGGCAGTTTAGTTTCGCCTAGCTGCTCCTTTACGTCCCACTGCCAGTCGGTTATGGGACAATAGCCCAGCCCGAACCAGATGCCCAGTATCAGCCAGGAGCCTGCGGTGATCAGTACAAAAATAAAATGCGCTTTTCTCGTCTTTGGCCATATCCAGCCGAACAGGTTAAAACCTATGATCACCAGATGAACGATAGTGAGCAGTGTATCGAGAAAGCGAAGCATCTTAATTAATGCCCAGCAGCTCTACTTCAAATATCAGCGTGCTGTTGGGTCCAATCTCTGCGCTCACTTGTCTTTCACCATAACCAAGATCGGGTGGAATGAAGAAACGGTATTTACTGCCAACACTCATCAGCTGCAAACCTTCCGTCCAGCCTTTGATGACCATGTTGAGCGGGAACGATGCAGGCTTGCCGCGTTTCACCGAGCTGTCGAACACTGTGCCGTCTACCAACGTTCCGTGATAGTGGCAGGTAACATTATTGAACTGCGTTGGCTTAGGCCCTTCTGCCTCTGTCAATACTTCGTATTGCAAGCCACTGGGCAGTTCGGTCACTCCCGGCTTTTGTTTGTTGGCGGCTAGGAATTCTTGTCCTGCTTTTAAGTTCTTTTCAGCTTTGTCGGCTTTCATCCTGAATAATTTATCGGCTATACCCATGCTGCAAAAATAACGGTTCGTTGGGTGAAATGATATTTTCAGTTAATGACAGGAGAATTTCGATAAATAGGGCTCCCGTAAAATAATTTTAATTGTACCTTTCGCTTAGTAGTTTAATATAACCCTATGAATATCAATCGCAGAAATTTCTTACTGTCTGCTTCAACACTGGCGGCATGCTCGCTGGCAGAGCTGGATGTGCTTGCTGCTGCCAAACAACTGCCTACCGATGGCAATACTGTGGACGAGAATGACGAGGCCTACTGGTCAAATGTCAGGCAGCTCTTCCCCCTTACTAAAGAACGCATCTTCCTGAACAATGGCACTATCGGGCCATCTCCTTATCCCGTAATAGAAGCGGTGAAAAAAGGAATTATGGAAAACGACCAGCACACCCAATACGGTGGATGGGAGGGCACTGCAAAAAAACTGGCAGGATTCGTCGGAGCCCATGAGGACGAGATAGCGCTCACGCATAATGTTACCGAGGGAATAAATATAGCCTGCTGGGGACTGCCCCTGAAGAAAGGCGATGAAGTAATACTGACCACGCACGAACATGTAGGCAATGCTTTTCCCTGGCTCAACAGGCAAAAACTTCATGGTGTCGTGCTAAAGGCATTTACGCCCGCCCCCACTGCCGCAGAAACGCTGGAACGGATATCAGCGCTCATCACTAAACGTACACGTGCCATTGCCGTGCCACATATACCCTGCACACAGGGACAGGTATTTCCCATAAAGGAGATCTGCACACTGGCGCGCGAGAAAGGCATTTACTCCGTAATAGACGGCGCACACGGGCCGGGCATGTTATTGCTCGATCTGCATGATATAGGCTGCGATACCTACTCGAGCTGTTGCCATAAATGGATGCTGGGCCCCAAGGGCACCGGGTTCATTTATGTACGCAAAGGCTTCCAGAACACATTACAACCCTATTTCGTAGGTGCAGGTGGCGGCGATGCCGATTGGAATATGGCCACTGTACCTATTTCATCGGCCGGGTATGCGGCAAGCGCACACAGGTACTACGGCGGCACCCAGGCACTGGCCTTGTATATGGGTGTGGACGCGGCGATAGATTTCCTGGAGACGATAGGCATGCATAATGTACATAACCGCATCAAAGCATTGGGCGCCTATACACAGCAACGGCTCCTGGAACTGGGCGATAAAATAGAACTGCTTACGCCTGCGGAAGAACGGTCGAGGTGCGCGGTGAACGGATTCAGGATAAGGGGGATGGAATATGATAAGGTGCAGCAATTGTGTGCCGAGAATGGAATAATCATACGCAGCGTAGCCGAGAACGGCCTGAACTCCTTGCGGGTATCCACGCATATCTACAACAACAAAACGGAGATCGATACGCTCATCGACCTCCTTCAAAGGACCAGCTGATAAAAAAATATGGGTGTTTTTGATAAATACCGTGAAAACACCCGAAAGAAAGTTATTGAGTGAGGGTAGTTTTGTATCAATCTCTCATCTCTTATGTTTTTACGGAAGGCCGCGTTTCTACGCGGCCTTGTTTTTTACCTCACCCAGTTCGACCCCTGGCCGAACATCCCTCTCCTAAAAACGGGAGAGGGGAAACTCTAAAAAAAGAAATTAAATACCCTCTCCTGTTTTTAGCCTGGCCATTGAAATAATTATCAATAACAGGCGGGAGAGGGATGCCTAACCGAAGGTTAGGCTGGGTGAGGTCACGCGAAACACCTGCGTATCTCCTCAAGCACAGTTGGCAGATCATTAAATACCCGCTGATTCGTAAATCTCAAAACTTTGTATCCAAGTTCTCCGAACCTCCTGTCACGCTCTTCATCATTAGAAGCCTGCAAGGGGTCAGCATGGTATTCCCCATCCAGCTCAATTATCAGGCGCTCCGACGCACAGTAAAAATCAGCGATATATCTTTCGATGCTATGTTGCCTCCTGAATTTTCTCCCGTGAAAACGGCTGCTGCGCAAAGTTTCCCACAGCATTATTTCGGCAGGTGTGGATCGTTCCCGCAACTCGCGCCTGGTGCTTGTCAAGGATGGAATGTTTTTTATCTGGCCTTTGCGCATGGAATAAATATACGATGAAGCCCGTGCTGCGTCAACCTCACCCAGTCAGGCTTTCAGCCTGACGTCCCTCTCCTAAAAACAGGAGAGGGTTATAATTCCTTTTAAAAGTTCCCCCCCTCCTGTTTTTAGGAGAGGGATGCCACGCCGGATGGCGTGGCTGGGTGAGGTAGCACCATGAGGTATTTATTTTCCCCAATCCTGTTGCTTTTCTGTTAAAATTCTGTATCTTGGTTCACAAAGTGTTCAAGCTGTTTATAGTAGTGATATGACCTATATGTCCTCCGGGGGAAGCTATGTTTCTCACGGAATTGTCATATGCAGACTATAAATTGGCCGAAAAGCCCGAAAAACAAGGCTTTGAACGCCCCTGGAACCAACGAAAACAAGAATAAAACCGTCTAATAATTAGTTACCGGTATATATAAGATTTTAAAGCTTTCTGAAATTAGCTAATTCATGAAACAAATGTTATCTATTAAGCACTTAGTTCTTTTGTCCATGCTCTCTTACTGTGGCTTGGATAGTGTGTTTGCACAACCCACCACAATAACGACAGCTTACACCAACGGCCCGGTAGCGCAATATAACGCTACCCCTACATTGTTGGTACCAGGTCAATTCATCACTTTTCACGTGCAGAATACGAACTGTTACCCCGTTACTGTAATAGGCGCTGGTAACTATCACACAACCGGTGGCAACGTTGACAACAACGGCGCAACATATTCGCTGCTGGCCGATCCCGCACTTAATAGTACTGCACAACCAACAACAACAGTTCCCAATATTGCGAACTGGCCACTTGTCGGTTATTCAACGTCGTCGATAGTAGTAGGAAGCCCGAGCATCGTGCCTGTCGTCCAAAATGGGACACATGTGCTAACGCAAAATCAAAACCGACGTTTTGCCATGGTCACCACCGATACTATTATCTTTGCGGGTAATATTCCGACTACAGGTCCCCTGCCGCAAACGTACACGACAGGTGGTGTTACCCTTAATGTTGGTGCGCCAAATCAGCAGTGGACGGGCGTATACCCATCACTCTCTTTTCAACATTCTAACTTTACCACACCTATCGCATTTTACGGTTCTGTTACCTTCCAACGTACTGGACCTACCATGTCGATAGTTAACAACAACGCCTGCGACAGCATAGGCGATACCATAACTGTTGTAGCTGTTGCGCCGCCATGTGTGTCTGGCGCTACTATTACTATAACCGGCCCCGCGGGTTCTGTTAGCGGCGCATCACCCCTGTCCTTCAAATTCCATGCAGAAACACCTCACGCGGGCCTTTACAAAGCATATTATGAAGTACCTGGTGAGAAATCATTGGAAAGTGAAATAACAGTAACGGTAGCCCCCAAACCCGCACGTCCTACCATCACAGGTAAAGTGCACTATTGTACGGGCGAGCCTTTCCAGCCGCTGGTAGTCACAGGCCAGAACATATCCTGGTATACCGACTCTGTAGGCGGAACGGGAACTACTGTTACCCCTTATGTAAATACCAATATGCCGGGTGCTTATACCTGGTATGCATCACAGACGGTGAACAACTGCGAAGGCAAGCGTACAGGCGTTACTATCACAGTGGCTCCTATACCGCCAAGGCCGGGTGTGGTTTCACCGGTATCTTATTGCGAATTTGACCCCGCAACCCCGCTGACTGCTAACGGCCAGAACCTGAAATGGTATGTGAACCCGGTAGGCGGTTTGGGCTCAGTTGTAGCTCCTGTTCCGGGTACTACTTCGCAGGATACGCTGACATGGTATGTTTCACAAACTGTTGACCAGTGTGAAAGCCCACGCGCAAAACTGGACGTGATCGTTACCTTCAAGCCGAACGGCCACATAGTGGTAAGCGATACGCCATGGATCTGCCGCGGCGAGCAGCTTTCTTTCCAATATTATGGTAGCGGTACCGCCACTACCGGTTATAACTGGACCACCCCCGGCGATGGTAAGAGCACCATCATCAACAATGCCGGCGGACCCGGTCCTTTCACTGTACGCTTTGATTCAGCAGGCCTGCAGACCATCACCCTGGTGGCCAACAACCTGGACTGCTACAGCGATGTGTACAGGCAATATGTTACCGTTAAAGAACTTCCTTCGGCCATCATCAACGCACCTATGGATGTGTGCCTTGGCGACGACCGCCTGATAGGCCTGCATGAATTTACGCCTACCACAGATACTTTCTACTGGAACTGGAACGGCGGCGTTACGACGCATTTCGCAACAGACCAGGGCCCTTATGGCGTGTACTGGAATACGCCTGGCCGCAAAGTGATCGTGCTGGATATGGTAGATGAGCTTTGCCACGGCCTTGCTTACGATACCATAGAAGTACGTCCGCTGCCTGATGCCAGCGTGAAGGCTACGATACATTCGTTTGACCTGAGAAGCGAACTGCGCACCGATTCCCTGATCGATATGAGCAAGCCGATCTGCTCGGGAGACAGCCTGAAATTTGAGCCTAATACGCTTAACACCAGCTCTAAATACCAATGGAGCCCTGAAAGGTTCTTTGACGACTATGCCAACCTACCTGTTTCTTATGGCCGCATCGATTTCACATCGAATGTGATGCTGAAAGTAACCGACGAGTTTGGCTGCGTGAACGAAGATACCTTCGGTATAAAAACAGAGCCTTGCTGTACATTGAACTTCCCTACTGCCTTTAGTCCTAACAACGACGGCCGTAACGATGTGTTCCGTTTGATCACAAATGGCTTCTATGACATCAGCGGTTTCCGCGTCATGAACCGCTGGGGACAGACGGTGTACGAAAGCGTAAATGACCAGGTTGGCTGGGATGGTACTCACCGCGGCGAACCACAAGACCTTGGTGTTTACTACTACTACATCAGGTTCAAATGCGACGGCCGTACGCACGAACAAAGAGGTGAATTTGTACTGGTACGATAAGTACTGATCTATAAGATATAAATAAAGGGCGCTGATAGCGCCCTTTATTTATTTGTACAAATCAGTAAATAATAGTATATTTG
>CAMPKG010000213.1 GCA_946887085.1 uncultured Sphingobacteriales bacterium | reverse complement strand
TAGAGCATCAGCCTTCTAAGCTGAGGGTCATTGGTTCGAATCCAATCCGGATCACTGGATATGAAAGCCGCTATAGTAGCGGCTTTCAGCATTATATCCTTTTGGGATATCGAACCATAATCATCCCTGACATTTGAAATACTGACAAAGCATTATATTACATTCTTATGGAAAAGAATCGCTTTCCGCGCCCCAATGATCAACGATTAAACAATGACAGTAACCATGTTACTTTCAACCTTTCAATTGAGACCAGATGAGATATACATTACTATTGATCATCAGCTTACTCCTGCTGCACGCAGCCTGCCAGCCAGTAGCAAGGGAGACAGAAGAACAAAACATTTACAAGGACATAGACAGCACACTCAAAGCACTGGCTAGTCAGGATAAATTCTCCGGAAACATACTTATTGAAACAGATGGCGAGATCGTATTGCAGAGATCCTATGGCTACGCGGATCGAGAAACTAAGCGTATGCTCAATGACTCATCAATATTTGAGCTGGCTTCAGTATCCAAACAGTTTACAGCAGCGGCTGTCCTATTATTGCAGCAAAAAGGGTTATTAAGCATAGCTGATACTGTAAAGCATTTTCTTCCGGAATTCCCTTATCCCGATATAACGATCTATCAATTGCTGACCCACACTGCGGGCTTGCCGGAGTATGAGCCACTGGTACGAGATCATTGGGATACCAGCCAGATCATACATAATGCAGATGTACTGAAACTCTTGGTACAATACAGACCGAAGCTGATCTTTACACCCGGAAGCCGCATGGAGTATTCAGATGCCGGATATATTTTGCTCGCACTTATTGTCGAGCGGGTAGTCGGCGCACCCTTTGCGGATTTTATGCGTGAGCAACTATTGCTTCCTCTTGGGATGCGGCACAGCTTTGTGTACAGCGACCGACGCAGTCAAAATAAATCAGCCGATAACTATGCCCTTGGCTATATTTACGATGAAGTTTCCCGACAGTACCGATTGCCGGATAGCCTGTCTGCTCATCAGTACGTATACTACTTGGATGGTATTGAAGGCGAAGGTAAAATGCAGTCCAGTACCCGAGACCTGTTGCGCTGGCACCAGTCTGTTCGCGATCACCGGTTGCTACAACCCGAAATATTGAATGTTGCATTTTCAAAAGCCATACTCAGGAACGGAAATATTGCCATCATGCAGCCCGTCTATGATTCTTCCAAATTCGACTACTACGGTTTCGGCTACTTTATCGAAGATCACCTCCAACTACGAAAAATACTTTGGCATAGCGGTGGCTTCGGAGGTTATCGCACCTATGCCTGGCATGCTTATGACCGGAAGATCAGCTTTATTATGCTCGCCAATACGTTCAGTCCGGAAGCAGGGGCATACCGTAAAAAAATAGTCGAATCACTCATAACTTATCATACCCAATAACGGTAATAATTAGCGCCAAGTAGTTAAATAATTACCAGCATAAAAATCTCAAATTACTTGTTGTTTGGTTCGAGAAAAGTCCAATCCGGATCACTGGTAAATAAAAAACCGCTTTTATGGCGGTTTTTTCTATTTCATAACTAACGAGACTTTAGCAGGCACGGGGATTGGATATCCCAAAATCCAGTCTGTCTGATTCCATGACACAGAGTTGCTATCATGGTTAATCGGATCCATTTACCCGTGATGGCAATCTTGTGCCGCCAATGCTGCCTTGTAGAAGTTCTCTCTAAGAATTTTTGCTCGGTTTTCTACCCCCATCACCACCGATGATGTGTAGCGCATTTGAATTGGGGACAGTATATATACTGTTCAGGGAACAATTTTTTTACAATCAGGTAAATACCTGAATTACAGATATCGCCTGACACTAGATCAACACAACATAATTTATGCTCACCAACGGCAGAAAAAGAGTCGTTATTATAAATGTTGCACCACAAGTAGAAAACGGCGCTTATCCCGCGAAAACCACGGTTGGCGAACCGACCGTTTTTTCAGTAGATATTTTTTGTGATGGTCACGATGAGATCGCAGCGGTTATACTATTGAAACACAAGACCGAGAGGGTGTGGAAAGAATTCCCTATTCAACTGGTGAACAACGACCATTGGGAACTGATCCTCAAGCTCGCCAAAACCGGATACTACCAGTTCCAGGTATTTGCATGGATAGATCATTTTGCCACATGGCGTAAAGGGTTAATAAAGAAAATGGATGCCGGGCAAGACATAACCCTCGAATTACAGATAGGTTCGGAATTGTTGAAAAAGGCCGCGGTGCAAGCAAAAGCCAAAGAAAAGGCGGTTTTACAAAAGTATGCAGATGATCTTCTGCAAAAAAAGGACAACGAGGTCATCATCTTCCTTGGCGATAATAAGCTGGATGTTGTGCTGAGGACCGTGCGCAACAAGGAATTTGTAACAGGTTCTGCAGTGTATCAAATTGAGGCTGAGCGCAAAAAGGCGGCCTTCAGTACCTGGTACGAATTGTTCCCAAGGTCTGCCGCAGCTGAGCCTGGCAAACACGGAACGCTGGCCGATGTCGAACGGTTGCTGCCGCGCATTGCCAGGATGGGCTTCGATACTATTTATTTTCCACCGATCCACCCGGTAGGGCACGTAAAACGAAAAGGGAGAAATAACTCGCTGACCGCACAGCCGGATGATCCTGGTTCTCCATGGGCAATTGGCAGTAAAGATGGAGGCCATAAATCGATACACCCTGAACTGGGCAATTTTAAAGACCTGCAAAGGCTCGTACGCGAGGCTGCTAAATACAATATCGAGATAGCAATGGATATCGCATTTCAGTGTGCACCTGACCATCCTTATGTAAAGCTTCATCCTCAATGGTTTAAGTGGCGGCCGGATGGAACAGTGCAGTATGCCGAAAACCCGCCGAAAAAATACGAAGATATCCTGCCATTCAATTTCGAAACCGAAGACTGGGAGAATTTATGGAACGAACTGAAGAGCGTCATTGAGTTTTGGATATCAAAGGGTATAAAAATATTTCGCGTGGATAACCCGCATACCAAGGCTTTGCCATTCTGGGAATGGGCTATTGGGGAGATAAGAAAAGAACACCCGGAGACGATCTTCCTTGCGGAAGCATTTACCAGGCCCCGGATCATGGAGTGGCTGGCAAAGACCGGGTTCAATCAATCATATACCTACTTCACCTGGCGAATAACAAAACAGGAGCTCGAGGAATACCTCACTGAGCTGACGACAACCGAAAAGCAGTACTACTTCAGGCCCAACTTCTGGCCCAATACTCCGGACATATTACCTCCGCATCTTACTTACGGTGGCGAGAATGCACATATCATCCGGCTTATCCTTGCTGCGACCATGTCGTCGAATTATGGACTATATGGGCCGGTGTACGAGTTTGGACTAAATACGCCTATGCCTGCCAAGGAAGAGTACATCGATAACGAAAAGTACGAGATCAGGTACTGGCGTTGGGAGGAAGAAACGCGTATACAGGAGATCATTACGAGGGTTAACAAAATACGTCGTGAGAACATTGCCTTCCACACGACCTGGAATATTGAGTTTGCCGAAACGACAAATGACCACATTATATGTTATTGTAAGGCTGACACAGAAACAGGCAACATTTTCATCATTGCAGTAAACCTCGATCCATATAATACACAAACTGCTAACGTAAAAATACCCTTACAGAGTCTTGGCATTCGGAGCGAACAACCCTACACAGTAAGCGACCTGCTAAGCGGCGACAGGTATCAATGGCGGGAAGAATGGAACTATGTGCAATTGAACCCCTGCGAGATGCCTGCTCACATCCTAAAAGTTGAGCAATAAACAAAGCAACATGCCCGAAAAAGGAACGATACTGGACGATAAGCTTCATTGGTATAAAGACGCTATCATCTACGAATTGCACATCAAAGCTTTCGCCGATAGCGATAATGATGGCATAGGTGATTTTGAAGGCTTGTATGAAAAGCTGGACTACCTGCAGAACTTGGGGGTGACGGCGATATGGCTACTGCCGTTTTATCCCTCTCCTTTAAAAGATGACGGCTACGATATAGCGGACTACTATAACATTAATCCGTCCTACGGAACGATCAAACAATTCAAGAAATTTTTACAGGAAGCGCATCGGCGTAACCTTAAGGTGATTACCGAGCTGGTCATCAACCACACTTCCGATCAGCACCCATGGTTTCAACGCGCTCGTAAATCGCCCACAGGCTCGACGTTTCGCGATTACTATGTTTGGACAAATGACCCTAATCAATATAAAGACGCACGCATCATATTCCAGGATTATGAAGCCTCGAACTGGACATGGGACCCTGTCGCCCAGCAATACTACTGGCATAGATTCTTCCATCACCAGCCCGACCTAAACTACGATAACCCGTTGGTGCAAGAGGAGGTTTTCAAGATATTGGAGTATTGGTGTAAAATAGGCGTTGACGGGTTTAGACTGGATGCTGTACCTTATCTTTTTGAAAGAGAGAACAGCAACTGTGAAAATCTTCCCGAGACGCACGAATTTCTTAAAAAGCTACGGCGGCATGTGGATGAACGTTATCCGGGAACTTTATTGCTAGCCGAGGCAAACATGTGGCCCGAAGATTCAGTATCCTATTTTGGGAATGGGGACGAATGCCATATGAACTATCACTTCCCTGTAATGCCGCGCATGTTCATGGCCTTGCAGATGGAAGACAGGTACCCCATCACAGACATTTTTGATCAAACACCGGAGATACCGCAGGTATGCCAGTGGGCCATGTTCCTCCGCAATCACGATGAACTGACTTTGGAAATGGTGACGGACGAAGAGCGCGACTACATGTACAAAGTATATGTAAAGGATCCCAAAGCAAAGATCAACCTCGGCATACGGCACCGCCTGGCGCCGTTGATGAACAACAACCGAAAAAAAATAGAGTTGCTTAACTATCTTCTGTTCTCCTTTCCCGGCACACCCGTGATCTATTATGGTGACGAGATCGGCATGGGTGATAATTTCTATCTCGGCGACCGCGACGGGGTGAGAACCCCCATGCAATGGGGTGCAGACCGCAATGCAGGCTTTTCTGCGGCTAATCCACACAAGCTCTATTTACCGGTGATTCTCGACCCCGAATATCACTATGAATCTGTGAACGTTGATATACAATTGCGAAATACGTCATCATTGCTTTGGTGGATGAAGCAATTGATCAATACCCGCAAAAAGTATAAAGCATTCAGTCGTGGCGACTTAAAATTTATCAATACCGAAAATCCGAAGATACTGGCCTTTACGCGAACATATGAAGACCAGACAATGTTGATCATTGCTAATTTGTCAAGGCATATTCAACCGCTAGGTATTGACCTTTCAGAGTATAAAGGGTATTATCCCGTAGAAGTGTTCAGCAAAAATAAGTTTCCTGCAGTTAAGCAGGAACTACCTTATTTTTTCACTCTTGGCCCGCACGACTGCCAGTGGTTTGTGATGGAAAAGATCCACGCTTCGGTTGATAGTAAAAAAGTATTGCCGGAGATCCAGGTAAAGAAATGGGATGACCTTCTTAGTGCAGGTGTGTTGGAGGAAATGGAAAATTATGTTTTGCCGGGGTACCTCACAAAAGCTCGCTGGTTCGGTGGCAAGAATAGGGTACTGCAGTCGCTGACAGTAATTGACCGCGCTCCGATACAGTTAGCCGAGAACTACGCAGCTATCCTGTTGGTAGAGATCACGTACCAGAGCGGCTTGCCGGAACTGTATCAACTACCGATAACTTTTTGCAAAGGTGAATTTGGCGAAAAGCTGAAAGAGACGCATCCCCAGGCCATCATTGCGAAAATGAAGCTTGGCGAACACGTGGGCATTCTTTATGATGAGAT
>CAMPKG010000212.1 GCA_946887085.1 uncultured Sphingobacteriales bacterium | reverse complement strand
AGATGGGGGCCAATCATCGCCACGAGATAGAAAGCTATTGCAAGATAGCCCTGCCTACCCATGGCATCATCACCAACTGTGGCAAGGCACATATAGAAGGTTTTGGCGGCATTGAGGGCGTCCGCAAGGGCAAAGGCGAGCTATATGACTTCCTGCGGGCGAATAACGGTGTTATCTTCCGTAATACCGATCTTGGCTACCTGGTGGAGATGTCTGCCAGAATAACCAAACAGGTTACCTACGGGAGCGAGGATGCTGACTACACGGGTAAGCCCGTAATGAGTGATGTATTCCTCAGCGTTGAAATGGAAGGCGGAGAAAAGCTGGATACCCAGTTGGTTGGCGATTATAACTTTCCCAATGCCATGGTGGCTATAGCGGTAGGCCTGCACTTCGGTGTACCAATGGCCGATATCAAAAAAGCTATCGCTACCTACTCACCGGACAATAGCCGTTCGCAGTGGGTGCAGAAGGGCAGCAACAAGATCATCCTTGACGCCTACAACGCCAACCCCACCAGCATGCGCGCTGCTATTAAGAACTTTGCTGCGGCTCAACTGCCACATAAAATGCTTTGGCTCGGAGGCATGAAGGAAATGGGTCCTGATGAACGTAAAGAGCATGAGGAGCTGGTAGCCTTCATCGATCAATACCAATGGGACAACGTAATACTTGTAGGTAAGGAATTCCGTGGTACAACGGACAAGCATATTTTGTTTGATACATCGCCGGAAGCTGCTGAACACATCAAAAAGAAGCTGCCTGAAAATGCTGCTATACTCGTAAAAGGCTCAAGGGGCAGTAAAATGGAAGTGATGCTGGAAGCTCTATCCTAGGACAAAGTCTCGTCTATCTTACGTATCATATCCGTCACTTCCTTGTACAAAACAGGATTGTGATTGGAATCCAGCGCATGATCTGCAGCGTACATCAGCAGGCACATAGCCACGAAATCCTGGTCGTCCTTGCCAGCATACTGCGCACGCATCTCTATGATCTTCTCCTCGGCAACCTTCGCAGCTTTACGTACTGCTTCTTCTTCCTCAGGCTTGATGCGGATGCGATAGCTGCGGCCAGCCAGCCACACGTTGATGGATATGAGTTCGTCCGACATAATTACTCAGTTACTGCTTCTGCAGTAGTATCATGCTCGCGTTTGTGTATGAGGCGCTTCTGGAAGAACACCAATACTAACACGCCCACAGATATTGCTGCATCGGCGATGTTGAATACCGGCTCAAAAAATACAAAATTTCTTCCACCAATTACAGGCAGCCATGATGGCCAGGTAATTTCAAACAGCGGGAAGTACAGCATATCCACTACCCTGCCATGGAACAGTTTGCCATAACCCTCGCCGAATGGAACGAGCACTGCTTTATGAAAGCTGCTCTCGGTAAATATCTGGCCGTAGAAGATACTGTCGATGAGATTGCCGAGGGCGCCGGCGAGAATCAGCGCACCGCAAATAATAGCGCCCTTGGTATAGCCCTTGTCAACGATCCGCTTTAACAGGTAGAAGCCGAAGGCCACCGCGCAAAGGCGGAACAGTGTAAGCACCAGCTTACCCATATCGGCTTCGCCCAGCTTCATACCAAATGCCATACCCTCATTCTCGATAAAATGCAGCTCGAACCAGTTGCCGATAATGTTTACTTCCTGACCGTAATAGAATTGGGTCTTGATATAAAACTTCAGCACCTGGTCTGCGATGATGATCAGCAGAACGATCAGTAAGGCATTGCGGTATTTCACTATCTGGTTGTTCCTTTTATTAATGCTGAGTCTCTTTGAATTTCTTAACTGCGGCAGTGAGCTTCGGAACTACGTCCAGCGCATCGCCGATAATTCCGTAATCAGCTGCCTTGAAAAAAGGTGCTTCGGGGTCTTTATTGATCACAACGATGGTCTTGGAACCGTTAACACCCGCCAGGTGCTGTATAGCCCCGGAGATACCTACTGCTATGTACAGGTTAGGACGGATAGTACCACCCGTTTGTCCCACGTGCTCGTGGTGAGGACGCCAATGTGAATCAGCTACCGGGCGAGAGCAAGCCAGCGCTGCACCCAGGCTGCCTGCCAGGTCTTCCAGCACACCCCAGTTCTCCGGGCCTTTCAGACCGCGGCCACCAGATACTACCAGTTCCGCTTCAGCCAGGGGCACTGCACCGGTTACTTTATTCACTTCTTTCACCTGTACACCGAAATCTTTGTCATCGAAGCTCACGCTCAGAGCTTCAACTGTTGCTGCGCCCTCGCCTTTCTTCACCGGGAAAGTGTTCGGCATCAGGGTGATCATCTTCACATCGCTGGTAGCATTTACATAGGCAAATGCCTTACCCGCAAATACATTCTTTTTGATCACGAACCCCTTGCTGGTGTCTGGATGTGATACCGCACCTGCGATCAGACCGGCTTTGAGGCGCGCGGCAATGCGCGGAGCTACCGACCTGCCCGTAACATCATGCGAAGCGATGATCACTTTCGCGCCTTCTTTCTCGGCTGCCGCGATCAATGCTTTCGTATATGCTTTGGAGTTAAGGTTGTCGAGACGTGCATCAGATATATGCAGCACCTTCTGCGCACCGTAAGCGCCCAGTTGCAGCAGGTTGGCCTCAGGTGCGTTGCCCAATACAACTGCGGTAACAGTAGTTCCTAGAGACTGTGCGATACCTGAAGCATATTGAACTGCTTCAAAAGCTTTTTTCTTGAATGTGCCTTGTGCGTGTTCCGCTAAAACGATTACAGACATATAAATATCTTAATTGACTGCTTGAATGATTAAATAACTTTTGCTTCGCTGTGGAGTGCCGTTACCAGCGAATCCATATCCTCGGGGTTGAACATCTTCACACCTGTTTTTGCAGGCGGCATATCGTAGGAAACGATGCTGCTCAATGATTCAACATTTGCAGGTGCAATCACTTTTAAAGGCTTGGTACGTGCTGCCATGATGCCCCGCATGTTTGGGATGCGTGCTTCTGCAACACCCTTCTGGCAGGAAATAACCAGGGGCAGGCTGCAGGTATCTATTTCTTCGCCGCCTTCAATTTCCCTGCTTACTGTCGCTGCGCCACCGGCTACGTCTACTTTGGTAGCGAAGCCAATGAAGTTAATATCCATCAGTTCGGCCAGCATAGCGCCAACAGCGCCGTTATTATAGTCTATCGACTCTTTACCGCAAAGGATCAGATCGTAGTTCTCGTTCTTAGCATATTCAGCTATCTGTGCAGCCACTACGTAAGGGTCGTTGCTGTCGGCATCTATGCGGATGGCTTCATCGCCCCCCAAAGCCAGGGCCTTGCGGATAACCGGCTCTACGTCTGCTTTACCAACAGTCACCAGGTGCACCGCTGTAGCAACACCGCTTTCTTTCAGTTCCAGTGCGCGTACCAGCGAATACCACTCATCGTAAGGATTGATGATGAATGTAACGCCTTGTGTATTGAAAACCGTATTGTTATCGCTGAAAGCGATCTTTGTAGTAGTGTCAGGAACCTGACTGATACAAACTAAAATCTTCATCAGAACTGTTATTTAATATAATGGCAATATCTGCCTCGAAATCGCCTGCAAACCTAAGGCAAAATGTTGACAAAAGCCCCTCCAACCTCCCCCATGGGGAGGCTTTTATTATGACCAACAAGCAATTATACAATTTCATATAGAACCACGATTATTGGGATCAATGGATTAGTCCGGTTTGTTAGTTTTTGTTGGAAAACATGCCGTTTCCAACCGTTTTTTCGCTCTTTTTGGTACACAATATCGCTTTTGCATTTTGAGCATACCAAAGCCTGTACTGCATTTGAGCCTCAATTTGTTTCAATTTGTTTACGTACCCCCACCCCTCCCCCGTTTTCTAACAATTTTGACTTTGCGGGCAAGGCCGAAAGTCAGATGGAACCCGTCATTTCGAACGCAGAGAGAAATCTCCTGAGGACATGCAATCGGCTTAATTGCTAAACCTCGGGAGATTTCTCTCTCGCTCTGCTCGTTCGAAATGACGGCCTTGATCGTTTTCACAGCGTATATTTACAATAACAAATATACGACAATAAACAAGATATTAAAATCTATTGCTTGCCCAGCAGCTCCACAAAAAACCGGCAATACTCCGAAGCGATCTTCTGGCTGCCGGCGGGGGTGGTGTGGACGTGGTCCGAGAAATATTGGGTGCTGCCGCCGACAGTTTTGTTGGCATCTAAAAGGGGTAAATTACGTTCAATCGACAAAGCGTGCATCGCTGAATCTGCTGCTGTAAAAATAGTTACCAGCTGCTCATGCGTTTTAAGGCCCGTGAGGCTGTAATTGATCAGCTTCTTTTCCTCGTCTGTGTTGTTAGGTTCTATTAGCCGCTCTTCGATAGCCAGCACAGGCTTAGCGCCTGCCATCTCTGCCATTTCGGCTGCAGCCGCTATATTCAGTTGATACCGCTGCATGGCCTTGGAAAAATCACTGTTAGTATTTGTTTTAGCTGTACGCACACCTTCATTCACCAGCTTGTTATCTCCAACATTCAGCTTTTTCTTCCAGTAATAGTCGCGCATCTTCCGGTAAATAACGCTCCAGCCAAAGGCGCGGTCGTATCCATTCACTGGTTCTATAAGCGGGTTTTTCTGTACCGCCAACGGTGCACTTTTATTAATAAGTGTGGTATCAGTATAAGCGCTGATCCACTTCACATCATTCCAGGCAGAGTTGAGGATGATGTAATCAAATTTATAGTCGGCAAGCCCGTAGAGTATTTTAGCAGGAAAATCCTGGCAATCCGCGCCCGGTTCGCCTGCATTGATAACGCGCGCCTTGATGCCCCTCGCCTTCAGGCTGTCTTCCAGCATAGCAGGGAAGCCTTTATAACCCTCATGATCGAAGCAGTTGAGGTCGAAAACATGGCTGCCGCCCAGTATGGCTATGCGTATCTCGCCGCTATCCTTTGCAGGTGTCAGCGCATCATCATCGCGGTAGCCCTGTGCATTGATGCGGAATTTCACTTTATCCTTCAGCAGTTTCCCTTCTTTTGTTTCATAGATCACCTGGCTTTCGTTCATCCACTTGCGGGTAAATCCCGATGGGCTGTAGAGTAGGTTTTGTTCGCCGCGCTTGGAGAAAGGGGTATTCTCCGCAGTAAAAAAGCGCACGCCTAGTTCTAGTATCAGCAATAAGCCAATGAATACAGCCAGGTTTACGAGTATGATCTTAAGTGTGCGCATTGGGAATAATGCCGTTAAAATAGCTGGTTTCGATGACAAACAAAAAAGCCCCCGCTTCGCGGAGGGCTTTGTATCATTTAGCTAAGCTTATTTCGTTTTAACGTTCGTAGCCTCGTTCAGGTCGGTATCAACCAGGATACGGCCGCAATGTTCGCAAACTATGATCTTTTTGTGCTGGCGGATCTCAGACTGGCGCTGCGGAGGTATCACGTTGAAGCAACCGCCGCATGAATCGCGGTGGATAGGCACAACGGCCAGGCCATTGCGATAGCTGCTGCGGATGCGCTCGTAGGCCGACAGCAAACGCGGGTCAACTTTCTCTTTGGCATCGTTAGATTTTGCGCTCAGCGCTTTTTCTTCTTTCTCGGTTTCGCCGATGATCTTTTCCAGCTCCGCTTTCTTCGCTTTCAGCGCTTCTTCCACTTCTTTGATCTTCTCCTCGGTGCGGCCACGCTGCATTTCGCGGTCTTTCAGCTCAATAGCGGCATCTTTAATGTGCTTTTCGTTCAGCTTCACCTCCAGCTCCTGCAGCTCTACCTCTTTATTGATCGCTTCGAACTCGCGGTTGTTCTTTACGTTGTCCTGCTGTTTTTCGTATTTCTTGATAAAAGCCTGCGCTTCTTTCTTGGCGTTGGTCTTTTGCTCAACGAAGCTGTTAATGC
>CAMPKG010000211.1 GCA_946887085.1 uncultured Sphingobacteriales bacterium | reverse complement strand
CTCTACGGTTGAGGCTACGTGGATTATTTTTCAGATATTATATTCTCTGTTGCATTAAAAATTAATCGAAACTAACCAACGATTAATATGTTTAAGTTTATCTCCTTGTTAAATCTTCAGATTTGACCGTTTTGTTTAGACTCTGTTAAAAAAACTATTCCAGCTCTCATTTCCATTTTCCAGGTAAACCAGGACCAATAATCAACCCTCAGAATACTGTCTGTAAAGAACTCTTACCTAAATAATAACTTATCAACTATTTTAGCAGCCAAATCCATTGACTGGGAGATGAAATTACTTGAAAATAAAGTAGCGCTTATCACTGGCGCCAGCAGGGGTATCGGCGAAGCGGTTGCGCTTAAGTTTGCCGAACATGGCGCTAACATCGCCTTTACATACCTTTCTTCAGATGAGAAGGCTAAGGCCCTTGAGGAAAAATTGTCCGCTTTTGGGGTAAAGGCTAAAGCTTATAAGTCCGACGCGGGTAGTTTCGCTGCTGCTGAACAGCTCACCAATGAGGTGATGGCCGACTTCGGAACAATAGATATATGTGTCAATAATGCCGGCATCTCCCGCGATAACCTCCTCCTTCGTCTTACCGAAGAGCAGTGGGACGATGTTATGCAGGCCAATCTTAAATCTGTATATAACCTCAGCAAGCAGGTGATAAGACCTATGATGAAGGCTCGCGCAGGCACCATAATTAATATGAGCTCGGTCGTAGGCGTAGAAGGCAACGCAGGACAAAGCAGCTATGCAGCGTCTAAGGCAGGCATCATTGGCTTCACAAAGTCGCTGGCACAGGAGCTGGGCAGCCGCAACATACGTTGCAACTGCATCGCTCCCGGCTTTATCGAAACTGATATGACGCACTACCTGAAAGACGGTGGTGCCGAAAAATGGTTCCAGAAAATACCACTGGGGCGCTTCGGTAAGTCTGAAGAGGTAGCCAATGTGGCGCTCTTCCTGGCCAGCGATATGAGCAGCTATGTGAGCGGACAGGTTATCCATACCTGCGGTGCAATGACTACATAGGAAACTTTGCCCATATAACATTTTGGAGGCCCTGTTATTCGTAATCACCTAATTTTGCATTTTAAAACTAAAAAAGCTCAATGCAGAAAGTTCATGCCGCTATTACGGCAGTTGGCGGGTACGTTCCCGATTATATAATGACCAATGCTGAATTGGAGAAGATTGTTGACACTACTGACGAATGGATACAGACAAGGACCGGGATTAAGGAACGCCGCATTCTCAAAGGTGAAGGCAAGGGCACTTCCGATATGGCAGTGGAGGCAATAAAAGACCTCGTCCGCAAAAAAGGACTTGATCTCCTCGATGTTGAGTGTATCATCTGCGCTACCACTACCCCCGATTTTACTTTCCCCGCTACTGCCAATGTTATCTCCGATAAGCTGGGCATGAAGAATGCCTTCGGCTACGACGTCAGCGCTGCCTGCAGCGGATTTTTATTTGCGCTCACCACAGGTGCTTCCTTCATCGAGAGCGGTCGCTACAAAAAAGTGATCGTCGTGGGTGGCGACAAAATGAGCTCCATCCTCAACTACGAAGATCGCACTACCTGTATCATTTTCGGCGATGGCTGCGGTGCCGTTCTTCTGGAACCAAATACTGAAGGCTTCGGCATTATCGACTCGGTATTGAAAAGTGACGGTGCCGGACGTGCCTACCTTCACCAGAAAGCAGGCGGATCTGTAAAGCCGGCTACTGTTGAAACGGTAATGAACCGCGAGCACTTCGTTTACCAGGAAGGACAAACAGTTTTCAAGTTCGCGGTTAAAAATATGGCCGACGTATCTGCTGAAATAATGCAGCGAAACAATCTTACGGCAGACGATATTGCATGGCTGGTACCACACCAGGCTAACAAGCGAATTATTACCGCCACCAGCGACCGCATGGGCCTGCCCGAAGAAAAGGTGATGCTGAACATAGAGCGCTATGGCAATACTACCAACGGCACACTCCCTCTTTGTCTCTGGGAATGGGAAACCAGGCTCCACAAAGGCGACAATATAGTACTGGCTGCATTCGGCGGCGGCTTCACCTGGGGAGCAACCTATATCAAATGGGCTTACGATACCCCGGCAAAATAACACGCTGTAACATAAAAAGGAGAAGGCGAACCGATCGGTTTCGCCTTCTCTTTGCACTATCGTCATCGCCTGCCCCGGGCGGCGATCTCACCTCACGTTCTTGCGAAACAACTTAGTTCGTCTTATTGCCATTGCGGTTACACGTTCACGCAGTGTTTTTTTAGTCGTGAGCGGCCGCGCTAATTAAGCCAACTCGAGAAAACTCTCCTCCTGCTGTGTCCCGCTAACAAGCGGGGGCAGGGAGGAGACAGGCTTTGTCGCTTGCCGACAGGGCCCTGCAGCAACCGAGATAATTATCCTTCATCAAAACATAAAAGAAACTGTCCTTGCGGTCCCCGACCCGCAACTGTTCTCATTGAACGCAGTGAAATAATCTTTAATCGCCGTCTAAATGGCGACTAAGCAACCATAGAAAACTCCCCTCCTGTTTTTAGGAGGGGTGGCCGCCCTTCGCGGCCGGGGAGGTCCACAGCATTGAAACACAGCAACCAAATTTACTCACTTCAAACCTACCTCACCACACTAAATCTACCATAACTCACCTTACCACCCGCACTGCTTATCTTTAGTAAATAGTTACCACCCGCCAGTTGATTCACGTCTATCGTCCTCTTATACATGCCACTCGCCTTGTCAGCATAAGCACGCACCTGCCTGCCATTCATATCCAGTACTGCCAGTGTTATCGCCTGTGATCCGGAAAAATCCATCTCCACATTTACATAGTTACGCGCAGGCACAGGATACACTTTCACATCTTTATTTACAAACCTGTCTTTCACATCATTGGTGTAGTCTTCGTAGTAGAACCTCGCCCAGCTATCCTCGTGCTCGTAGTCCCAGGCGTTGTTTATCCAGGTAAAGTCCTTGCTTGAGGTCATCTGGTCATAGCTATTGTAGGTCATCTCGGTCTTATCGCTATTTATCCAGTTATTGCTCCAGTATTGATACATCTCTGTCAGTTGGTTATGGTTACCATCATAGGTATAGTCAAACCTCGCGTCATTCAGCCAGCCTCCAAACCAGCTTTGATAGATGGTTGTCACAATATTATTGTTCTGGATCGTATTAGTCATCAGGTTATCATCGTCCCACGATGTACCGTTCCACGCTTTGCCTGTGCTTGTCAGCAGGTTGTTATTACCGTCATAGGTATACACCATCTGTAGGTCGTTTTCCCAAACACCATTCCAGTTCTGCGTTGTCTCCGATGTCACCAGGTTGCTGGTGTTATACACATACACCTTCCTGGTAACGCTGTCCCAGCTGCTGCCATTCCAGGTAGAGAGCACATTGGTCGCCCTGTTTCCGTTCTGATCATAGGTGTTGTTGTAACTCAGGGAATTTGTCCATACGCCCATCCATAGCTGTATTACTTCGCTTATTTGGTTATTGTTCAGATCGTAGGTATAGGTATACTTATACAGGCTATCCATGCTGCTGCCGTTCCACATCAGCATAAGCTGCTTCAGCATGTTGTTATTTCCGTCATAGGTATAGTAGGTCTTCTGTGAATCTACCCAGCTGGTACCATTCCATGATTGTATAAAGGCTTCTATCACATTGTCGTTGCCGTCAAACGTTTGCGTAAACTTTGCGTTGTTTTCAAGATTCCCCATGTTATTGACACGGTTCACCAACTGGTCATATTTCAGCCACTTGCTGTTCAGGTCACCACCCCGGTCGTTCGACCAGGTCAAATTCGCGCTGTCATCGTAAATATGGCTGCTCGTACCCGGATCATACAAGAGCTCAGCCATCGCAACCAGTCTCGACGCATTCGCGGTAGACTTGGAAACAACATTATTGCTGGCTACTGTTACATGTGCAGGTGACTGGGAGAATAATTGTCTGCTGTCAAATTTCTGTTGCTGTGCTGAAAGGCCTAAAGGCAATAGAAGGGCCGTAAGACTTACTAAGGTTTTGAAATGCATAGGTTACATTGGTTGTTAAAGGCATAGCTAAGATAAGACATTCATAATAAACAACTTGGATCGAGATGTTACTATTTCGACAGGCAAAACGCCAATAGAGCCCGTCATGTCGACGAATAGAGTGTTTCGCAGAAACACGACGTATGAGAGGCATCTCCCGAAGCGTAGCGGCAAAGCTCAATAGAGCCCCTACCGCACCACACTAAACTGCTGGTACATTGCCTTACCCTTCATTCCGGCTATCTTAATGATATAATTCCCGCTTGGCAACTGATTGACATCAATAGTTCTTGAGTATTGGCTGCAAGCCTTCTCACCATATGAGCGCACCAGCCGGCCGCTCATGTCCAGTATAGATACATTAAACGCCTGTGGTTCGCTCCAGGCCATTCCCACCTTCACAAAATTCCGGGCAGGAACAGGGTAAACTTTAATTTCGGTATTCCGGGTTTTGTCTTCAATACCCGCCGTGTAAGTTTCATAATAATATCGGTTAGTCAGATCTCCATCAGTATGGCCCCATGCATTATTGATCCAACGGAACATTTTATCTGTCAGCATTTGGTTGAAGCTGTTGTAAGTCCATTCCATTTTGCGGTCATTCACCCAGGCATTGTTGAACCAATGCTGATCAACACTTGACAATCTGTTATGGTTGCCATCAAATGTATAGTCCTGGTTAGTAAGGTTGTCTCCGTTACCATATTGTTCCAGCACATTCACCAGGTCATTATTAACATAGGTATTGGTCACTATGCGTGCAGTTACCCAGTTACTGCCATCCCACGATTGTCTGGTTATAGTGTGTGGAAGGTCGCTCGTGTTATAGGTCGTCAGGTACTTGCTGTGTTTCTGCCAGGTATTTACCTGCCAGCTTTCGTCCCACGATTCTACCACCAGGTCATCAGTATTAAAAGTAAAATGTTGCTTGCCGAAGCTATCCCATACGCTATTTCCAATATTCCAGTAGCTGAGAGCCGAAAAAATGATGTTCCCGTTCATATCCGGCGTATGTGCGTACTGGTAGGAATTCTGCCACGCACTGCCTGTGTTCTCAATACCGGTCTCAGCTATCAATACATGATTAACATCATATACATACATGTACCTGTACAGGCTATCCCACGCGTTATTCCCGCCGTTCCATTCCAGCTCCGTTTCCGACAAAATATTATTATAGCCGTCGTATGTATATGCAAGTCCGTAACTGTTTACCCAGGCCACCCCATCCCATTCCTGTATGAGCGTAGAAAGTATGTTGTCATTCCCGTCAAATACCTGGGTCAGTTTTTCAGCTTCCTGTAGTCCGCCGCCATTGTCAATCCACCTTGTACCGTTGTCATATTTAATGTACTCGCTGTTCATATCTCCGCCCCGCTCGCCGGAATAACTTACAAATACGGAGTCTATAAAAATAAAGGCGGAGCTATTGGCATCGTATTCCCCTCCCGCTGCAGCAATGAGCCGGGAAGCCGTTGCAGTCGATTTTGATGCAACATTGGCTGCGTTTCGTGACGGCTTGGTGAAAAATATTTCACCGGGGCTTTTCTGTACCTGGGCTAAGAGATTAAAGGGAAGTAAAAAGGCCGTCAGGGTACTTGCGATCTTGAAATTCATAGAGTTTTAACCGTTGAGAGGTGACGTATCTTACTAAAGTAAATAAGCAATCAATACTAAATACGCTTTTCACTTTCCTTTAACAGAATTGAAAACCTACCTCGTCAAGCGTCTTCGCTTGAACAAAACACCTATTATTTCCTTCGCGGGTCACTCCGCTTTCCGGTGACTCGCAGCATCAGGACGACAAAATTAAGAATGGCGAT
>CAMPKG010000210.1 GCA_946887085.1 uncultured Sphingobacteriales bacterium | reverse complement strand
TTCCTCCACTTACACTGATTCACCGGCATTGAATTCCATATTGATCTCTGCGTCACGATAGTTATTGAGAAAGTCTTTTATGTCCTGTATCTCCTTATCGCGAACTAAGCCGGGCCTTTTGTTCCACCATAAAAATCGCACGGTACCAGGTGTACTTAGTACAGTTACATTTTCCTCTTTATAATCATTCAGAAAAACAAAAATGTAAGACTTAAATACCGGTTCGGCTACTTTCTTCTTCCTGTCACTCCATTGCCTGATCTCTTCCCTGATGGGGCAGTAAACCTCCACGCCTTTTTCCTGCAATAGTTTTGTTACTTTTTTTTCGTTCTTAGGTTTAGTGTATAGTACGTACCAGGGCATTATTAGTTCTTATTTTCCCAGAGCAGCAAATATTTTCCCCTGTCCTTCAGGTGCATCATGCTATTCCATTCTTCGGTCTCATACGTCAGAAATCTCAGTTTCCTGTCTATCATCTTCTCTGCCTTGGTCACAAGGTTAATTAAATACACCTTATCAATATCGCCAACAAATACAAGATCGATAACGCCGCTATCTTTGCCTGTTGCATAATCCCCCGCCAAGTACATTTTATCCAGCTGTCCCATTCGTTCGATCACTACTTCTATGATACGGTCAACGCCGATATGTTTCAGCAGAATGCTGTGAAGGTCGCCAAGCAAAGGGTACTTGCTGTTAGCCTTATAGAGTTTTTTATTGCCTTTGTTTTCAGATAAAAGCATCCCTGCGCCTTCAAACCGGTTGAGCTCGATACGTATAGAATTGGTACTCTCATTAAACTCTTCTGCCAAACCGCGCAAATATGCGGTAGTACCGGGATTCAGGAAAAATCGCAGCAGCAGCTTAATGCGAGTTCTGGATGAGATGAGCGTTTCTAACATCGGACAGTTTTTTCGGGCATGGCTTCGCCAACGTAAGTCACAGCGCTTACAAAAAGCGAGTAAAATTATTACTCAATTTTAGATGGAAATTAACAAGGATTTTTGAGAAAACGGATAAAAAGCGTAAAAACCGCCCCGATGGCCTAAACCACGGGTACTTCCAGTCTGGAATTATGGAAAGGATATACCTCCAGTTCTTTTAATATATTGTCAGATAACATATTATACATGCCGTCCGCATGCCTTATGTGATGCATATCCGTTCCACAATATGCGTATAAACCTTCTTTCAGGCTCTTTTCCGCCACCTGCCTGACGGGCTTGCCATAATAACCGCTAAGAGCCAGAACATTTAGCTGCAAAAGACAACCCCTATTCTTCAGATCATTATACGCATCTTTTTTTTCATGATAGAAAGCATACCGCTCCGGATGCGCCAGTATCGGCCGATAACCCGCGAGCTGTATTTGGAAAAGTATTTCGTGAAATTGTATGGGTTCTATCATAAAAGATATTTCTACCAACACCTCATTGTCTTTAACGGTCAGCAGATCCTTTCGCTCCAACAGATCCATGAAATGGTCGTCTATATAATATTCCGCGGCAGCCTTTATCGGCATGTCAATTTCCCTTTCAGCCAGCGCTTTTTTGAGATCTTGCAATCCCTGTTGTATAACGGCCGATGTATTGGGATAATGATCGAATTTGATGTGAGGCGTGGTTATCAGGTTTTTATATCCCATGTCCCTCAATCGCTCAATGAGCTGTATACTTTCATCAATTGTCTGGGCGCCATCATCGATCCCGGGAATGAGATGCGAGTGCATATCCGTACCTAAAAAAGCCCAACTACCCACCGGCGGATGTGCACCGGCCTCCCTGGCCTCCTTACTCTTCCCGAACCCGAATAACTTTGATAACATATTGAAATTTAAGTAGCTTAACGCATCCCATATCTATGCCAGGCTGGCAATTACACTCCTAAAGGTAAATCTATAAACGCATTATCGGGCTGCTTTTCATGGATTTGCAAAAGTAAGAACGTGTAGATTTTTTTTCCCATTTATTATAATAGGTAAGCACTGGCTAAGGCTGAGCTAGCTATTTCCCTCACGGCAACAGATTTGTATAGTTTATTGCACAGGCCAAAGCTATTTCACGTAATGACAAATAGTTATACAAATAGACGCATCTTACGAATATGTCCGCAATTGGTGTTTTTGATGATGTTTATTGTCGGCTGTAATAGTATTGGTGTAAACAGCAGGTCGGAAAGCCCCCCGGGTTATGACCTGAACAAGCCCCATGTCATCAAACTACCTATCGAACTGGACGAAATATCCGGAGTGGCGTTTCATCCCAAGGATACCAGCATATTTGCCATCAACGATGAGCGGGGCTGGCTGTACAAAATAGCACCTAACAGTGCTGCGGATATCAAAAAATGGAAATTTGCGGATGGGGGCGACTTTGAGGATGTTGTTTTACTGGACAGTATATTTTATGTGCTGAAAAGCAATGGCAACATCATCAGCTTTAAATTCATCTCCACCGACTCGCTTTTTCTAAATGAATACTCCTTTCCGCGACAAAGTGGCAACGAGTTCGAAATACTTTATTTCGACCACTTCAGAAAAAAGCTCACGCTCATCTGTAAAGACTGCGAAACTGACAAAAAGAAATTCCTCAGCACTTTCACGTTTGACCCGTGGACATTCCAGTACAGCGACAGTTCCTTCACGATAAACTCGAAGCGCATTGCTGAAATGATGGAGGAAAAAAAGATCAAATTCAAGCCGTCGGCCGCAGGCATTAATCCAATTACAGGCGAACTATACGTCGTTTCGTCCGTCAACAAACTTTTCGTGATATGCGACAATGATGGCAACCCGAAAGGCATTTATAAGCTCTCGTCAGATTTCAAGCAACCTGAAGGCATGTGCTTTACACCTGCAGGTAATATGATCATTTCGAACGAAGCCGCCGACATTGGTGTAGCCAATATCATGGTCTTCCAATACAATAAGGCGCGAATCAAAAAATGAAAGAGATACTCATTGTATTTATATATGTTTTAGGGATAGCAAAGGCGTCTGCGCAGCTACGCGATCACCAGCATGTAGTTGAAGACGATTCGCTGCGTGGTGAAGCCATAGCGCAAACCCACCCTGTCGCTGTCGACGATTCATTTGCACTCGTTCCCGCGAGCCTTCAATACGGCAATCCATCGTTCTTCAAGCGATTATTCCTGGGCAAAAATTACCGGGAGGAATGGAGCATACCGGTCAGAACAAGAATATTCGATATCAACAATACTCTTGGTGGGTTGACGATAACCGAGTCAGGGGGTGGTAAGCAAACACATTCTGTAACATTGAAAGATAAAACTGGCAAAGAGTGGAAACTACGAACAGTTGACAAAGATCCCACTAAAGTATTGCCTGCAAATCTGCAAATTCCTGTGGCGCTGGATATTGTACAAGACATGATCTCCGCCGCACACCCTTACGCTCCATTGACTGTTCCGGCAATTGCGTTGGCGGCTGACATACCTCACAGCGAACCCGGGTTTTATTTTGTACCTGACGATCCGGTACTTGGTGAGTACAGAAGGCTTCTTGCCAACAAAGTGATGATCCTGGAGACGAAGGACGCGACACCGGATAATTCCGAATCGCGGAATTCAGAAAAGTTGATGGAAAACATCATGGAAGACAACGACCATCGTATTGACCAGCAATCATTGCTGAAAGCACGCCTGCTCGATATACTGATCGCCGATTGGGACCGGCACATCGATCAATGGCGCTGGGGGGTAATCGATACAGGTAAGGGCAGAATATACTATCCCATACCCGTCGACCGCGACCAGGCTTTTTTTTACTCCGATGGCCTGGCAATGAAATTTGCAACAATGCGCAAGCTGCCTTTTATGAAAGGACTGCGCTATTCAATAAAAAAAATCAATTGGCTGGGCTTTTCAGCAAGGAATTTTGACCGTATGTTCCTGAACGAATTGGACGAAACAACCTGGAAAACAACCATCGGTAACTTCACTAATGCCGTTACTGATGAAGTAATAACGGAAGCAGTTGGCCAACTACCGCCTGAAATATTTCCGGTACACGGCCCTGAAATAACTGCAAAACTCAGAAGTCGTCGGAACGAGTTATCAAAAGCCGGAATGGCCTATTACAAATTCCTATCGAAGCGGGTAAATATTTTCGGCACCAATGAACAGGAACATTTCATTGTATCGGCTGGAAACGGGCGCACAAAGGTGAAAGTACTTGGCAGCGATAAGTCGGGAATGCCATTTACGATCTATTCGCGCAGTTTCGACCCCGGAGAAACAAAAGAAATAAGACTGTTTGGCTTTAAGGGTAACGACGTGTTCAAGGTACACAAGTCAGCGAACGACATAAAACTTCGGGTAGTAGGTGGTGAAGGGACAGATAGTTTCTTTTTCAATGCCGACAAACGTGTTTATCTATACGATGGCACTGCTGAAGCAAGTTATCTTACAGGCACTAATCCTAAAAACAGGTCCTCCAGGTATCCACACTTCACCCGCTACAGGCCAGACGATATAGACTACCAATACAACCAGGCATTCCCGCTTATCAATATCGGCTTTAACACCGAAGATGGCTTGCTGGCCGGGGTGGGGTTCAGGCAACATACCCATTCTTTCGATAAGCAACCATTCGCTTCTGAAAATCGGTTAACCACTCTATATTCCTTTCTTGGGAAAGCTTATCAAATCCGATATGCCGGTGTTTTTACTGACGTTATTGGTAAACTAGACCTAATAGCAGCAGCAGAACTCCAGGCACCAGCACTTGCAAACTTTTTCGGGCTGGGCAACGAAACAAAACGTTCGCCAAACACGGACATGTATTTCTACCGTGCACGCTACAAGTACTTACAGACCGACGCAGCACTAAAATACGATGTTACCAAAACATTCAGCGTTTCACTAGGCCCTTCGTTTTACCACTATTGGAACAATCATAGCGATAATTCAAAACGTATTCTCGGTCGGCCAGAACTTGTCGGCCTCGATTCATCAAATATATACAGCACAAAAACCTATGCTGGTGGCAGACTCAATCTTGCGGTCAATAGCATAAACAACGAAACGTTCCCAACAAGAGGTATGTTGTGGTCAAACGATTTATTACACCTCAGCGGACTGACCCATAACAGCCGCCCACTGGCACGTGCACAGTCAGACCTCACTATTTACAAAGATCTTTACCGATCAAAAGTGATCGGTGTGTTACGCCTTGGTGGTGGCCACATCTTCAGCGATCGCTTTGAATACTTCCAGGCGATGACTCTCGGAGCGAACACAAACCTGAGGGGATACCGGAAAACTCGGTTTGCAGGATCATCCTCTGCGTACAACAATCTCGAGCTTCGTGTTAAGGTTGCAGACATCCGTTCCTATCTCTTTCCGGGTACGCTTGGGGTGATCGGTTTTAATGATGTCGGAAAAGTCTGGATGAGAAATGAAACGTCTGACACATGGCACCACTCCTATGGAGGCGGGTTGTATTATTTGCCATTTAACATATTTATCCTGTCGGCAACGGCAGGAATATCGCCTGAGGAAACATTGTTCAATATTTCATTGGGTACTAAGATCAATCTAATATTCTGATTATGTCTGGCAACGTCTTATACAAAAATGCGGAAACTTATGTGAGGGATCTCTTCGATGAGTATCCGAGCCCGAACCTGCTGTTCCACAACATAGAGCACACCGAACAGGTGGTAGCACGGACACAGGAAATTGCCGCGCATTACCAGCTATCCGACGAGGAAATGCTGACCGTATATATAGCGGCATGGTTCCACGACACGGGACATCTTTTTGCGGAAATAGATAAACATGAGGAAAAAAGCGTCGAAATCATGCGCATCTTCATGAAAAACGAAAAAGCCCCTGAACACCTCGCAAAGAATGTTGAGGATTGTATTAT
>CAMPKG010000209.1 GCA_946887085.1 uncultured Sphingobacteriales bacterium | reverse complement strand
CCAAACAACACGGCAAACATATCCAGCGAGAGTGCAGCCAGTATCACCTGCTTGTTGAACACAAACTGCAGCCCGCTTTTCAGGCTTTGCATGATGGGTTCCTTGTCCTTCATCATCACAGGCAGTTTGGGTATCATAAAAACTGCAACCATGCCCACCGCTTGTATCGCCAGAATACTCGAGAGACTCCAGGCAAATCCTGTTGTTGCCAATAGCATTCCACCTAGTAGCGGCCCCATAACTGCTCCGAACTGCCAGGCAGTGCTGCTCCAGGTGGTGGCATTTGCATAGAGCCGCTTCGGTACTATCAATCCCATCAAAGCAAAGTTGGAAGGGCTGAGAAAAGCCCGCAGCATACCGTTGATGAACACACCTGCGTAAATGAGCCAGACAGTAACTGTTGTACCTGCGGTTTGCTGAAAAGACGGGAACGCCAGCATCACATAGAAAGCTGAAAGCAACAGATAACCGATATAACAGCGGAGCAGCAGCGTCCGCTTTTCACGATGATCAACATAAGGGCCGGATAAAAGCGAAAACCCAAAGGCAGGTATTACTTCCCAAAGACCCAACAAGCCGAGCGATAATTCATCGTGTGTCAGTTGGTAGACCATGTAGCTCACGATGGTCATCTGCATGTTCAGCGACATGATGATGGCAAAGCGCTGCAACAGGTATTTCCTGAACTGCGGGTAGTTAAGCGTTTTATTTTTGAGAAGGAAGGATAAAAAAGGCTGCAATCAATGAATTTGCACTCAAATCTACCAACTTCCCGCTCAATTTGAAAATCGGCATAAATATTGTTGAAAACTCAATTATAATTATCCTATGAAAAAGACGGTTATCCTGTTATCCCTTTTGTTACTTTTTAACTTTGCCTCGATACTATTCCAGGCTTGCTGCCCGAAAGATCCGCCTCATTGTTTAGGAATTACCAACAGCAGTTTGAATGTTATGGATAATTCGGGACAAACCGCTGTTGTTGCACAAGATTCAGTTCTGGGGAATGCATTTTACTTGAGCTTTGAAATTGGAAATGACAGCTTGCCCTGCGCGCAACGTTCATTCAGTTTGATAAGCAGTGCATACGCTTTTAAGTGTGTTAAAGACATCAGGTACGACACCGTTGTAAATTATTCACTAGTCAGTAATAATGCGTATGACGAACAACATCCAAACGGCGCCGACCTAAAGGAGATTTTTAAATTTCCGTCTAAAATTTACAAAGCAGGCAATTACGACATATTCCCGCTTCAGAACGTTTACCAAAGTGGCCTTCATACTTTTACAATTACCATATGGACGAAAAGTGGCGAAGAAATAACTGTTAAGTCACAACCCATTAAACTATTGAAATGAAAGGCCTGCTGCTAATTGCGTTTCTGGCCTTCAGTAGTAGTTGCTTTGGGCAATGCAAAATGATCCGGTATCCGTATCGGATACAGCCGACGATTATCATTGGTTTTCCAATAGGGCAATTTGCTGCCAAAAGCAATACCAACCATTTAGCAGAGCAGGCAATGTCTGGAGGAGGCGGTGGTGCTGGCATATATAAGTCATTTAACACACGCTGGACTGGCGGCATGTTTATCCACGCAGTATCGTATGCGCTTGACAAGAACAGGGTATTGCCAATAATAAGTAAACGTTATGAGGTGCCCGGTTTTTTTGTGAATTCTGATTTTGTGTATTCGAATGTCGATATCATATATTGGGGATTAGGCGGTTCGTATGCTGTTACCAAGGAACGGGTAGGTATTGAGCCTTATATTAGAGGAGGCGTCGCCTTCGGGAGCCTGGTGGATAAGACTTACACTTTTGGAAAAATACACAGAAAGAAAGAGAACGACAATTTTTCCGAACAGATCACTTTACGTTCGGATGGAAACAACGCGTTCTTTTTCTATGCAGTAGGGTTGTCTGCTAATGTGCGCTTGAACAAATGGCTTTACTTTTTTGGAAATGCGCATTTTACAAATGGAACCTACAGACAGCTTTTATCTGAGCATTCTACAGACTATCTCGGCAACCTAACGAACATCGGCAGCTTTGTTGTTCAACAACCCATTACGTCCATTCAGGTGGAATTTGGAACCCAGTTCCGTCTAAGGATACCAGCACTTCCTAAAAAGTCTTCTTCTTCGGAACATAACAAGCATTAAATTTGCTTGTTAAATGAGTACTACAGCGCAGATCATTGTTACCAGTATCACCCAGGCCCTTCACGAGCTGAGGGCCAATAAGCTGCGTACTTCGCTTTCCCTGCTCGGTATCACCATCGGCATCTTTTGCATTATTGGTGTCCTTACGGTGCTCGACAGCATGGAGCGCAACCTGCGTGAGTCTATGGCCGCGCTCGGGGATGACGTTCTATACATTGGCCGCCAGCCATGGATGCCTGATCCTGGTGAAGAGTACAAATGGTGGGAATACCTGCAGCGCAGGCCGCTCTCAGAAACTGAATTACGTGCCATACAAGCCAATGCTTCCGGCGTACAATATATTTCAATTTACGACCGTAGCCGTGTTACCGTAAAGTACAACGATGTAGAGATGGAGGAAATTGCAGGCTTCGCTGTGTCGGAAGATTTTGAGAAAATGCAGAATGTAGAGGTAAAGAATGGAAGATATTTCTCGATGTCGGAGTTGGCAGGCGGCAATTATGTAACGCTTATCGGGGCCGACCTGGCCAATAAACTTTTCACGGGCGATCCTGTTGACAAAACCGTTAGTTTCCACGGAAAAAAATTTCTTGTTATCGGGGTGCTGAAGAAATCCGGTCAGAATATGGCTGGTTTCAATTTTGATGATGCCGTGGTTTTCCCCTACAGCACTGCAAAATCGGTTACCAACCTCTCGTCCATGGACTGGGGCAACGACCCGATGATCATGGTGAAGGCAGATGAAGGTGTCAATGTTGATGATATGAAATACCAGGTGGAGGGTATTTTGCGCGCAGTACGTAAGGTAAAACCCGGAGATAAAAATAATTTCTCCATCAACCAGCTCAGCCAGGTGTCTGCACAAATGGATGTCATATTCGCCTCTGTCAATATGATCGGGTCTATTATAGGTGGATTTTCCCTGATAGTGGGGGCGTTCGGGATCGCTAACATCATGTTTGTTACCGTGAAGGAACGCACTAAGGTAATAGGGCTGAAAAAAGCGATAGGTGCAAGGCCGCGCAGCATTTTGAGCGAATTCCTGATAGAAGCGATAACACTTTGTATCATGGGTGGGCTGATAGGTATTACCATTGTCCTGGCCCTGAGCCTTATCCTTACTTATGGTGTGGATTTCGAAGTTACATTGTCAATGAAAAATTTCCTTGTGGGAATAGGTATATCTGCGGCAGTCGGTATCTTAGCAGGGTATATACCTGCACGGTCTGCCTCAAGGATGGATCCCGTGGTCGCCATCAGGTCAAATTAACAATATGGAAAAGCAACGCATCCTTATACTGGACAAAGAGCGTATTGCGTGGAAACTCCAGCGCATGGCTTATGAAGTATGGGAGCATAACAGCAATGAGGAGAACATCACATTTGTAGGTATCCAGGGCAGCGGACTAGCTCTTGCGAAAAGCCTGGCTAAAAAACTGGAAGAGATAAGCCCTCTAAAGGTGGATGTGATATCCATAAAGCTCAACAAAAAACAACCACTCAAAGACAGTATCAGTATTGACCAGGACCTGTCGAAGAGATCGATAGTGCTGGTAGATGATGTGGCTAACTCGGGCAAAACCTTGCTGTATGCGCTGAAGCCGCTGCTTGATTTTGAAGTGAAAAAAATAATGGTTGCAGTGCTGGTTGACAGGAAACATAAATCTTATCCGGTCTCGCCCGATATAGTGGGGCACTCCATAGCCACAACCCTGCACGAACATATTGAAGTAGAAACCAGCGGTGACGAGATCACTGCAGCTTATTTACAATAGTTATTTTACAGAGAATGCCAATTACATTAGCCATACATGGAGGAGCGGGGAATATCACTCCTGCTATGATGAATGCCCAACAGGAAGAGGAGTACAATATCGGGCTGACTGCTGCACTCGATGCAGGTTATAAAGTATTAGCAGGTGGTGGCAGTTCAATGGATGCGGTGGTTGCGGCTATCATTGAGCTGGAGAACAACCCGATATTCAATGCAGGCCGGGGCTCTGTTTTTACTAAAAAGGGATTACACGAAATGGATGCCGCCATCATGGATGGCCGGAATCTTGCCGCGGGTGCGGTTGCGGGCGTACGCAATATCAAAAATCCCATCAGGCTTGCAAAAGAAGTAATGGAACATTCCGGGCATGTGCTACTCAGCGGCAGCGGCGCGGCTGAGTTTGCATTATCGCGCGGAATGGAGATGGCTACCGATGATTATTTCTTCAATAAAATGCGTTACGACCAGTGGGTGAAGATCCGCGACAGCGATTTCACCCAGCTGGATCACGAAGGTGATAATCTAAAAGGCGTCAGCTCAAACCCCGATTATAAATTCGGTACAGTAGGCGCTGTGGCTTGTGATGAGCAGGGCAATCTTGCAGCAGGCACATCCACCGGGGGCATGACCAACAAACGTTTCGGAAGGATAGGGGATAGTCCAATTGTTGGTTCCGGTACTTATGCAAACAACAACACCTGCGCTATCTCCTGCACAGGCCATGGCGAGTTCTTCCTGCGCGCAGTCGTAGCTTACGATGTGTCGTGCCTGATGGAGTATAAAGGACTGTCGTTGAAAGAAGCCTGTGATACTGTGGTAAAAGATAAGCTGGTGAAGATGCAAGGTGAGGGTGGATTGATAGCTGTAGACGCAAAAGGAGGCCATTGTTTTAGCTTCAATTCGAATGGTATGTACAGGGCGGTGAAGGGAAGTGATGGAAGCGAAGACGTGGCTTATTACAAATAGAAAAGGCAGGTCTAGATTCTCCCCTTTTCATACCGCACCCCTTTAAAATACTCCACATCTTTCAACAAACTTTTCTTTTTCAGTTGCAATTTTATTGCTGCCGTTAGCGAAGACAGCGGAGAAAGTATAAATATCGCAGTAAGCAATAAACGCTGAAAGAGTTTCACACGACCCTTCCTGTGAGGGTCGCCGGGGCCGCCTTTCTCGCGGATGAATTTTGCCCAGTAGCGGAAGTTCTTGATGCCCCGTTGTTCAAGTAAAACCAATCCAGGGTTTAATGAGATTGAACCTTTATCCAGCAAAGCTGACTGTAGTGTATCAAGATTGTGTTTTGCTATATGCTCACTAATAACCGGACCAAAACGTTTTGCACCTGCGATGTCTACGTCCTGCACACCTGCGGCAGGCAACATGCCGGACGCTTCTTTTTGTCCTTTAAAAGCCCAGCGGATAACTGTTAGCAGTGAAATCAGGTTAGGGTTAGTATCTAGAAATACGATATTGCCAACCAGTTTCGCTCCGAGTGAATTCAAGTCTTCTTTTACCTTCTCTTGACCATGCAGCCACATATTGCGGCAGCCTACTACAGTCACCATGGGTTTGTCTTTCAGCAGTTTCGCGGCCCATTCGCTTTTCAAAAAGCCCGTTGTTGGTTGTGAGGGGTTGAGGAACCACGGTTGATAACCGAGAATTACAAGGTCGTAGTTCTTATCAAGTATATTTTGCGGTAGCGGCTTTATTGGTAACGCGATACGTTCAACAGATTCAGGCATGGCATCGAAGAACGTATATGCTGTCCATGGGAAAGGAAAAGCTTTTTCCGGGTGAAATTGTACAATGTCTATCTCGGCCTTATCCTTAATATCCAGCAACAAGCTGTCCAGTATATCTCTTAATTGTCCCGACTGTGAGTAGTATAGAACAAGAATTTTTGGTGTCATCGACGCTAAAGTAGCACTAAACTACCGTAAGGAAAATATAGGCGTAGGAGAAGCGCGCGCTTTCAGGTACCATTACAAGGATACGTTCGCCTTTTTTCAATTT
>CAMPKG010000208.1 GCA_946887085.1 uncultured Sphingobacteriales bacterium | reverse complement strand
ATGTTATCCCCTTCCCTTCTCACTATCTCATATTCGTTTGCAACGAGGACGTATTAGCCCGGCGTTTGGAACGCGATCGAACAGTTACTTTACCTAAACGCTTCTTTCACTTCCTCCCTGAGATCGGCAGGCACATGCTTGTGAGCATCTTCTTCTGCGCACCAAATAGCCTTGAACTTTCCGCCATTCTTTGAAATGCCAATAACAACAGCACTATCGGGGCTGGCAGTTTCATAACTCATACCGCCTATATGGACTTCATATATATTCTCCAGGGAGTATTTTCTGAATCGCCACTTGCCCATATGCATACCGCCTGCGTTATAATGGCCGGTGTGTATCTCCCCGGTCAATGTGTCTAATTCCGGGTTTGACAATTCAACGAAGTCTTTGATATAGTGAAATCTTTTACCTGACCTGTCAGCCAGCCACAGTTCATAGTTGTCTATCTTATCCATCAGTGCATACTGCGATATCACCAGGTCTTTTATACCGTCGCTGTTCCAGTCTTCAAAATATGGATAGGACGCACCCGAAGCGTACGAAAAACTGGAATCGTCAAAAATGTTGACCCAGTTTCCGCGCTCTTTGATATATATCTGCAGCCTTAGCCCGCTGTCATCTACATAAAAGACCGTTGCATGCAGATGTTTCGGGCTGAGTAAGTTGCCGGCGGTAACATTATAAGGCGCGAAATAAAAGGGTCCGTTGTAGCTTGCATAAGAATAATCGGTAGTGTCGAAGCTATCGAGATGCCGATGCCTTTCAAAATAATCCAGCAACCGTTTTCGCAAAAAGGAAATGTCGGGCGGCGGTTGAATGCTATCCTTTGCAACTATTGTGGTATCGGCCTTGCCGGATATTTGTTGTTTTCCCTTATCATTACTACAACCGCATACTAAAGCAAAGACGATGAACCATATTCTGTTCATAAACCGGCACATTCTATATTTAAGTTACGGCTTTTTAGCATTGCTCGGCGTTTGAGTGCCCTACCCAATCTCTCCGCCACACTTAGCTTACATAAAATTTTATATTACTACAATTTGTTTCCCCTTAGGTTGGTGTTGTCACCAACCGAAATGTTGGATCTGCATGAAAAGATAAATTCTCCTTCGGTTGGTGTTTTCACCACCCGAAATGTTGAGAATTGCTCGCGCTCAGTATACTGGTCGGCGACAACACCGACCAAAGGGGAAATTAAGTTAGCGTTTTTCGATTTCGTGGTTTGCCATAAAGCTCATAATCGCGACGTTTAGCATCTAAACAAAACTATTCTACATCCCCATTCAAACCCAGGTAAAAACCTGGTATCGCTGTTTCCATATGTCCGGCAAATGGCAAAAAAATTTTGTTGATCCGCACAGCGGTGTTCAAATGAGATAGTGTACCGAGAAATTCACGTATGAGGTCCGAGTATTTCTCTTTACTGCCCGAGTCATCTTCTCTGCCACCCCAGGTGATATGAACTGTTGCAGGAGATAAGGCCTGACCGGTTTTTATTTCCTTGAATTGTTTTGGCAAATAGGAGTTATGATAGTCAATAGAAGGACTGGCGGCAACATAATTTTGAAATACTCCGGGTGATGATCCAAGGTCTTTATATAAAGCGTATAATGCAAAATATCCTCCTAGCGAATGTCCCATGATGGTTCGTTCGCGTTTCCCCAGGTTATATTTCTCTTCTATAACGGGAATCAGTTCTTCTTTGAAGAATCTATAGAACTTGTCGCCCCCGCCGCTGAGTTTGAAACTATCTGCGAGCAAAGCAGGGGGGTAAGTGTAATCGCGGTCTCTCAATCTATCCATTTCAGCGAAATTGCTGTAGCCAACACCCACCAGTACCGGTTGTTCACCTTTTATTTTGTTGATAGAATCGGCAAGGTATTCAAAATATAAGTTGGCGTCGAGCAGATAAATAACAGGAGCTGCACCCAGCTGTTTCTTATATCCTTCCGGTAACCTGGCGAAAATGGAAAATGAATCATTGACGATATTTGAGAACAAGCGGAATGCAGGTGCGATATCTTTTTCGGGTGTTTCATTCTCAGAAGGATCCGCCTCCGTAGTCAAAGCTGTAACATACATCCGGTATTGATGGGGAGGCATCTGCCAGGTACCCAGGCTGCTTGTACGAACATAGCTTTTCCCAAATCCTCCCGGTTTTATTTCATAGACAACAGGAGTGTTTGTTTTTCCGGTCGGGATGAACTCGATGGCGACTACAACGTTTTCCTTCACGTACACCGAATGTTCTGAGATATCAAAACGCAGCCAGCCTTGTTTTATCGCATGGGTCTGCACAATACTCTTGGTTAGGATGCGGTTCGCCGGGTAGTGGCCATCGTACTCGTAAAAATTAATTCTGAAAGTTCCGCTGTCATTTCGATGCTGTCCTATCAACAGGTTGACGGAGGTGATTTTAGAAATTCCTTTGCCTGTCTTAATTAACTGTGCGATCTCAAAGATGTCGTTCTGGTTAATGCTTGCATCCCAAAAATGCATCAACGGGTTGTTCTTCAAACCATATTTTCTTTCCACCAATTTTTTACCTGATACCACCACTGCGTGGAGGCCTACCTGCATCGGTCTGAGGGCAATGTTTTTCCGGCCTGCAAGTTGCCTGATCGGCAGTTGTAATTCATGGTAGCCTATCATCGAGAAACTAAGTGTGTCGGCCAGGTATTGCTCCGGTATGTCTATAGTGAAAGTTCCATCTTCCGCGGCAACCGTTCCCAGGTTTTTTTGTGATATACCTATGTTTACAAAAGGCAGTCTTTCAGCAGTTGCCGAGTCGGTTATAAAGCCCTGCAGCCTTAATTGCGCATACAACCCGTTGCCGGTGAGGCATAGCATAAAGCAAAACAGGTAATTCAGCACGCGGTAGTCTTTGGCCTAAAGCTAATGGACCAAACATTGAGGTTTTGTTAATGTTGTATTTCCCTTGGTTTGGTGCTATCACCAACCGGATTGTTGGGAATGCCTGCCATCACTATATTGGACGATTACAACACCAGCCAAGCAGAAACAAAAAGCCCCGAGTTCATCAAAACTCAGGGCTTTGTCTAAAGATTGTTTTCTGCTCACGGCAATGGCGCGCCCACCGCTACAGCACAGTCGTGGCCCGGCTGTCCGTGCGCAGGATTGACACGGCCTGAGCCTTTGGCTGCCTGTGTAGATACAGGAGCCGTCGATGTAACAACCGGCTGCGCGGGAGCTGCTGTTTTAGCAGCTGCAGGCGAGTTAAGCGGGGCGCCCACTTCCAGGTCGCAATTGTGGCCGGGCTGTCCATGCGGGGGATTGACCATAGCTGCTGTTTTAGCTGCCTGCGTGGAGCCCTGTGTACCAGCCTGCGGCTGGCTGGCCGTGGCAGATAGCACGGTGGCAGATTGTGCTGATGAAGCACCGGGCGTAGCAGGTGAGGTGTTCAAAAGTATAGCCTCCGTTTCAGCCTGTTCGTTTGCGGTGTTTTTTGTCCCTTCTGCCTGTGAGCAAGAGGACAAAGCCAGCGCCGCCACAAAGGCGGAACTTAATAAAAGATTCCTGGAGATCATTTCAGTTATTATATAAGTAAAAGGTAAAGCTAAGCACTAAAACAGGTAAAAGCGTACCGGGCAATAATGTTGTGATAAGTTTAAGTTATTAGCACATCGTGAGATGGAAGAAAAGGTCAGTAATATTGGAACCGCCACCCTTAGTATGTCGAACCCAAACCAGGCACAGAACTGCCAGGCCGTTGCTGCCAAAGCCGGAAGAACAGGTATAAAAGTAACAACGCATACTCCGTGGCAACAACCAAAGGGTTGAAAATAAAGCTGCTGTTACCAAGCCAGAGTGAATGGGCAATTGTTTCGAGGTTGACAAAATAGGCAAGCGAAAAAAGCAGGTAAGGGAAATAGTCGTTTTTGTAAACGGCCAAGGCCATGATAAATAGAAAGGCAGGATGGCTGTACCGCTCGTGCATTTCGGTAGGGAAGAAGAAGAATGCTATCGGTATGATGGCTGCTATGCACCATACCTGGATCTTACTCACGTGAGCAGCTTTTTTTGCCGGGAGCTTATACAAATTTCTTAATAATGGCAGCAATGCGATCGTACCTGTAATGAAGAATAAAATGAGACCGGACTGTTTATAAGTCAAGTTGAAAATGAAGATGCCGCTGTCGGGCAATGAGTATGCTTCGGCTCCCAGCACGAGATACCAGAAATTAAAAGCCCCCAGCGATACAACAGGGAACTTCCCGAAAGACTCCGCAATAACCTGCCATACTCTTGGCAAATGATGGATGAAAGGCAGCAGTACAATCAGCTGCAGGGCTGCCGCCGCCAGCAAAGGTAAAAACAGCTCCCTCAGCCGTTTTGTTTCTGATAATGTGCTTAAACAGAAGTATCCCCATACGGGCAGAAAGATCATTGACTGCAATTTCATATTGACCGCGAGCACAAAAAACAGCGTACTCAATACAGGCTTTTTGAAATACCCGTAATAGACAGAAATGAAAACGAGCGCTGAACTGATGCCATCCACCTGCCCCCAGAGCAGGGTGTTGTACGACTGGCCTAAATTTATAAGGCTGATGAGTATCAACAGGTAGTAGGGCAACTTTTTTTCAGTCCACAGGTACAGGTACCAAAGTCCCAGCCATTCGAAAGCCAGCGTGAGCAGGCGCAGGTAGCTAAGGCTGCTCCATATGGTTTCGGGGGCACCGCAGATCTTTGCATAGGCGTACAGCACATACTGGTAAAGGGGAAGATAGTTGGTGTCGGTATTATAAGTATTGGATAAGCCATGATCGAACATATACACCGCCCAGTTGTACCAGCACCGGCGGTCGTATTGGTGTCCTTCGGGCAAATAAGGGATCGCAAATGCAACAGCTATAAAGCAACAAACTGGCAGGAGAACATTGAGGTAAGATGAGAACGGGAAACGCCGCATAGGAAACTGGTACTAAAGTACAAAAACAGCGCAATCGGTGATAGTGAGGTTTCCCTTTGGAGGGATAGGAGGTGGTTAACAACGCCTTCGCTAATCAACTGCAAAACAGCACATAAGCAAATAACGCGCACTGGCAATGTTACACCTGCTGTTTGAACTGCGAAGGCAAATCAGAGATAACAGCCATACTTAGCATAATTTTGGTGAAACAACCAGCATGATAGAACAAGTAGAGATCGGTCCGTTGCATATTGAAGATTATCAACAGCTTCTGGACGCGATGAAGGCATCCTACCCCAACTGGCAGGGGGGGTTCTGGACCATCAGCGCACTGGAAAGGCTGATAGCCAAATTTCCTGAAGGCCAGATCGTGATCAAGATCGACGGTGTGGTAGTAGGCTGTGCGCTTTCTATTATTGTGGATTACAAAAAGTACGGCGACGACCATACCTACAAACAAATAACCGGCAACTACACCTTCAACACGCATGACCCTAAGGGAGATGTGTTGTATGGCATCGAAATATTTATACATCCTGACTACAGGGGTTTAAGATTGGGCAGAAGGCTGTATGATGCGCGGAAAGATCTCTGCGAGAACCTTAACCTCAGAGCGATCATCTTCGGCGGCCGCCTGCCGAACTATCATGCACATGCTTCTACCTTAACCCCCAAACAATACATACAAAAAGTAAAGAACAAGGAAATATACGACCCTGTGCTTTCCTTCCAGCTGGCAAACGACTTTCACGTAAAGAAAGTGCTGAACAACTATATGCCTGATGATGCGCAAAGCAGGGAGTTCGCCACGTTATTGCAATGGTTCAACGTTTATTATGTTTCTGACCTGAAAAACCTGTTCAACGTAAAGACCTATGTAAGGATAGGGTTGATACAATGGCAGATGCGCCCTTACAAAGACCTGGATGAAATGTTCCGACAGGTGGAATACTTTGTCGATTCGGTCTCTGCCTACAAAAGTGATTTTGCGGTATTGCCTGAATTATTTAACGGGCCCTTGCTGGCAGGCTTCAACCA
>CAMPKG010000207.1 GCA_946887085.1 uncultured Sphingobacteriales bacterium | reverse complement strand
CAGGCGGCCAAGGATTCGTTTGTCGAAGCGCACGGCGAGTTGAAAACGATTGCCAAGCGGATCAAAGGCAATCAAGAACTCGCCCGAAAGCTCACTATACAGAAACTCAAAAAACAAATCCTTTAGACAGAAAGCAACGACATGGATCAATTCCCCAAGCTTACACAGAGCTTTGTAAGACGCGAAATCCGGGTAAGCGGGCGCCATGATGATGTGATCAAATATCCACTCGACGTTGAAGAAGACGATAATGCCGCAAACAAGAATGGCGATCAGCGCCCGGATGATATGCCAGCGCAATTCCTCGATGTGATCGACAAAGGCCATATCGGCCGTGGGGCTATTCTGTCTTTTGCTGAGGAATTTGTCTACGATGCTCACTTTAAGCGCTTACAGGCCGCAAAGTTAGTTAATTAACTGCTATGCGAGGGGTTAGACATCAACAAAAAAGCCCTGCTGACGCGGGGCTTTCTATAACAGATAACAAAAGTGTTTATTTCTTGTAAACCTTGATAGAACAGGTATAATATTCCAGTTTTTCGATCTGGTCTTCCTGGCTCAGCTTGCCCAGCTTGTTGGTTTTAGGCAGGCGCAGGTTTTCTTTTTTGTCCAGCTCGTGGGCCAGTTGAACAAGAGCTTTTGAACTAACTGCGTAAGTGGCGCCGCCGTTATCGGTATGCTTGCCGGTGATGATGCCGATGATATTACCCGAACCATCAAGTACAGGTGCGCCGCTCTGGCCGGGGTTGGCAGGCAGGTCCAGCATATACTGGGAGGAGTCGCCGGCATAGCCGTTTTTTGAGCTGATATAGCCTTCGTTGTACACCACCTCATCCTGCGGATAGCCCAGTGTGTACACTTTTGACCCCAGGCCTTTTTTACCGGCCGCAAAAGTATAAGGCACTTCACCTTTGCCGAAGCGGAAATTCTTATAATTCACTTTCAGGATCGCGATGTCCGCCGCAGGGTTGATGCTTTTTACCGTTGCTTTGAAGTATTCGCCTTCCCTATTCTGTATATATATAGAATCAGCGCCTTCTACCACGTGGTAGTTGGTCACCAGGTAGCCATCATTGGTCAGCGCAAAGCCCGTACCCGTGAACCGCACCGGCGCAGGGGGCGGTGTAGCCTTCTGGCTGTTGATGTTGCGGATAAGCTGATTTTGCGAGTGCTTGTACTTTTCCAGGTCGCGTTTCAGCAGGCTGTACTGCGAGGCGATCTTCTTATTGTTGTACTGGATAAGTGAGTAGGTAAATACCGAAGTGAACAGCGCTACACTGGCTGCTATTGCTGCAGCGCGTGTATAATGAGACTTCAGCGGTATGGTACGTGCCGGCTTCCTGGTTTCTGCGGTGTGTGCAGCACCAATGTCTTTCAGCATAGCTTTAAAGCGCAGCTGCCTGCCGCCGCCATCCAAAGAGCGCAGCAGGTTGACGCATTCGCGGAAATCCTCAGCGAACACAGGATTGGCAGCCAGCTCTTCCTTCAAACGCACCAGCTCCGTTTCGGACATTTTCTCCGAAACAAAAGCTTCCGCAAGGCTCCATATTCTATTATCGTTCGACATTGTCGTTGCTCCTATTTTGCCTGTACGCCGTAAAACAGTTTCCTGAGGCGGTTCAGGCATTTATATTTCTGTGTTTTGGCATTGTCAGGGTTCGTATACCCGAATTCTGCCGCTATTTCCTGCATGCTTTTATCATGCTGGTAAAACGCTCTAAGTAAAGATCTGCAGGGCTCTCCTACCTGGTCGAGCGCCTGGTTGAGCTGCCCGTAATGCATTTCCCGTTCGTTGTGCGCCTTTATATCGTCTTCGTAAGCCCAGTCCTGTCCGTCTATTCCTGCATTGTCCGGCAGTTTGCCCGGCTCTCTCTGCAGTTTCTGCACCTTCTTATACCAAAGGTTCTTGCTCACTGCAAAAAGGTAGGTGCCCACCTTACAGCTCAGCCTGAATTCCTCATTCTGTGCCTTCTCATACAATATCACCATGGCTTCCTGGTATACATCGGCTGCATCGGCCTCACCACCCCCATTTTTTTGTATCCAGCGTGTTATTACGGGATAATGTTGGTTGTAGACCTGTTCAGTAGCAGTACGGTTACCTGCTGCCAGCTCCTTCAATAACTCCTGTTCTGTGTTTGAGCCGTACACTAATTAATACTGTTTGGTGAAAAAAGTAACCCTCGTCCGGAGAAAAAATTGAGCCAAAAAACCGCCCATTTTTGTTGACTGCCGTAAAGATAAGACGCAGCCGGAAGGGTTTTACATATTTATTTTTGTTTATTTCATCGCACTGAGCGCCAATTACAGAGGGGTTGAGTAACCCTGGGTTAAAAAAAATTTAAAAAAAGCGGGTTACCTTTTTTCAAATGGGGTATAAATCTGAAATAACTTAAAAAAACAAAGTCATGAAATTCGTAAAATTCAGCATCCTCGCCCTGGCAATGGGTATTTTCGTAGCTTCTTGCGGTAACAGCGAAACTACTGAAGAAACAATGACAGACACTGCAACCATGATGCCTGAAGCTACTCCAGCTCCGGTTGACACTATGACTGCAGCTCCTGCTACTGACACTACTATGCACGTTGATTCAGCTGCACACTAATTGTTAGTTTAGCTAATATCATTGAAAGCCACTCCATTTACGGGTGGCTTTCTTCTTTCTATTCTTTCCCTGAGATAACGATAACGATCTCGCCCTTGGGGGGCGTAGCCTCGTAGTGTTTGGCCAATTCGGCCAGCGTACCCTTGCGGGTTTCCTCGAACATTTTGGTAAGCTCGCGCGCCACCGCAGCCTGCCTGTCGGCGCCGAGGTAGGTAGCCAGTTCCTGCAAAGTTTTCACCAGGCGGTGGGGCGATTCGTATAATATGATCGTTCTTTCTTCTTCAGCGAGTTGTTTGAATAAGGTCTGTCTACCTTTTTTTATCGGGGGAAATCCCTCGAAAACAAATCTGTTGGAGGGGATGCCCGATTGCACCAGTGCGGGGACAAAAGCTGTGGCGCCGGGCAGGCATTCTACGGGTATATCATTGCGCAGGCATTCGCGTACCAGCAAAAAGCCCGGGTCTGAAACGCCCGGTGTGCCCGCATCGGTGATCAGCGCAAAAGTCTTGCCTTGCTGCAACTGCTCTACAAGGTGCGCGAGTATCTTATGCTCGTTGTGCTGGTGGTAGGGGGTCAGCGGTTTCTGGATATTATAATGCCGCAGCAGTACAGAGCTGGTGCGGGTATCTTCACACAGTATCACATCCGCCTTGTTCAATATCTCAACAGCCCGGTAACTGATATCGCCGAGGTTGCCGATGGGGGATGGTACCAGGTAAAGGCGCATACTATCCTTCTACCAGGGTAAAGTCGAAGGCTTCCATCACGGGGTTAGCCAGCAGTTTTTTGCAGGCTTCTTCCGTCATGCGCTGTGCTTCTTCTTTGCTGGCAGCTTCTATTTGCAGGTTGATGTGCTTGCCGATGCGTACATCCTGTACCTGGCCGAGGCCAAGGTTGTGCAGGCTGTTGTTCACGGCCTTGCCCTGGGGATCCAGCAATTCTTTAAGAGGCATTACGTTGATATGAGCGGTAAATTTCATACTAAGATTCTTTTGGCGTATAAACGAGCGACAAAATTATGTACAGAATGAATGCGACAGGTATTGCCGCCACATTTATAAATATTGCAGCTATTGCACCCACAATTATTATTAAGAGCTGCGGCCAGAAATAAGCCAGCTGCCATTTGGAAGGCATGAACTTGATGAACCTGCTTTTGGATACCATCAGCCAGCAGAGCAGTACAATCACCAGGTAGATAACCCAGGTCTTTTGCAGCCAGAGGCCATATGCGGGGGTATACCAGTTCACAAGTGGGAACGAAGCCACCAATATGCCGACCGCGGGGATAGGCATGCCCACGAAATGTGTTTTCTGCTCACTGGCGGTAACATTGAACCTTGCCAGCCTTAGCGCGCCGAAGCAAGCAACCAGGAAGGCCGGACTCATGGCGAGCATGCTTACGTCCATAGCATTGGGCGAGGTCATATAAGCCGCCCAAAGCATTTTAAACAGGATCATAGAAGGTGCGACACCGAAAGAAACCAGGTCAGCCAGCGAGTCAAGGTCTTTGCCAATGGAAGAAAATACTTTTAAAGCCCTTGCCGTAAAACCATCCAGCAGATCGCAAACAGCGGCAATGCCGATGAAGATACTACCCCAGCAGGCCTGCTCCACCCCGGTTACCCAATATTCCTCCCCTTCGAAGCCTGTAAGAAAAGGCTGCGAATTGAGGATGAATGCTATAGCGATGCATCCGCTGAACAAGTTGCCCAGCGTCAGCAGGTTGGGTAAATGCTTCATGAGGGCTCAAAACTAGCAATAAAAAGGAAAATCCCCTGCGAATGAAACTGGCGCCGGTCTTCCGTGCCAGCGGGCGACCAGTGTCAGAATATGTTAAACGGTCTCTGACCGTAAACTAAAGAATAATAATGTCCAATAATCCTTTCTGCTGCTCATAATAATCTACAGCACTGCTATACTTATAGTCCTGAGGCTCCCAAACTATACCCGCACGCACGGGATTCTCATGTAAGTAAGTCAGGCGTTGCTCAAATAATTCGGGCGTGTCAAGAGTTACAGGATGATAATCCCCCTTCCAGAACTGGAAGATCTCGTTATCATTATTGGACCGTCCTGCATAACCGAACATACTTAACATCCATTCGCGGCGGCTCTCGGAAGGATTGTTTGAAATAGCATCGATCATTGTACGACTGGTAAACTTTTTGAAGTCGCGCATGATATCTGGTAGTTTATGACCAGTCGCTGCACTCACAATCATGTGAAGATGATTGGCCATAATGACCCATGCATAAATACGCAGGCCTTTCCTCTGCTGGCAAAATCTGAGGCTGTCGAGTATGACTTCTTTGTATTCAGGCCGGCTAAGTGCGTCAGCCCAGCCTACGACAGTGCAGGTGACAAAATGCGCCTGCCAGTCATCGAATACTTTGTAGCGGTCGGACATGATGTGAATATAATATTTCCGGTCGGAGACCGGGTGATTTCTGCTGACACCGGTCACCAACCTTCGGCGGAAGACCGGCGCCAGTCAGCAGACCGGCGCCAGTCATTACCTCACCAGCACTATATCTCCTTTCTTCAGAATTTTCTGTCCGCGCGGGCCGGTAAATTGCAGGAGATAAAAATAGGTTCCCATTTCAGCCGGTTTTGTATAGTGGATGCCGTTCCATCTTTTGCCTGCGGAATAAGCCTGGAATACGATCTCTCCAAAGCGGTTCATGATCAAAAATTTGTAATCACTGGCTGTGCAGTCCAACAAGGCGGTCATCTCATCATTCAGTCCATCTCCGTTAGGTGTGAAGGCCGAAGGAACAAAAACATTGCAGTCGCAGGACTCAAATACCAGGTCCACGGTATCGCTGAAACTGCCGCAAAGGTTGGTTATTGTTACCCAGTATTTTTCAGTGTTCCTTGCGGTTATGCTGTTAGCTCCCGATCCATCCTGCCAGAGATAACGAAGTTGATTTTCCAAAGGAACAGTTAATGTCAGTTCTTCTCCTTTACAAAGTATGCGGTCGCCGCCCAGGTCAACAGTTGTTTCTATCATTTGTATCCTGATGCTGTCAGTTGCTTTGCATCCACCCAGGACCACACGTAAATGATAGCTGCCGGCTTTATCAATATCCCTGCTTGGGCCCTCATAACCGTCGTTCCACGTGTACGTGTCGTATGCCGCGGCAGTACCGATCAGAATGGAATTGCCGGGGCATATGACAGTATCACCACCAAGGTCCAGTGCAACATCTCTGACATTTATTTCAATGGTGTCAGACGTAATGCAGTTGCCGAGTGTAGCGGAAACATAATATTTGCCTGCACTGTTTATTTCAATTGTATTGCCGTTACTGCCATCGCTCCATGCATAACTCGCCCCTGGCATACTCAGTGCTAATACGATCTTATCTCCGGCGCATATTGTTG
>CAMPKG010000206.1 GCA_946887085.1 uncultured Sphingobacteriales bacterium | reverse complement strand
CTGAATGTTATCTTCGATCCGGGTGTCGGTGTTAAGAACATCACGGTTTACAACTTAATCGGCAAAGCGGTTACAGTGTACAAAACAACCAGCAATAGCAGCGCCAAACTGAACATCGAAAACCTTCCATCAGGTGTTTATTTCATTCGCCTGAGCGACAACCAGGGCAGGGTAGTTGCTAACCGTAAGTTCACTAAACAGTAATAACTAACAATACTTAAAAAGCCTCCGCTTTGCGGAGGCTTTTTATTTTAACTGTATTCTTACAATGTATTGATGTGTGGCCTGTCGAATTGTCGTAAATTTAAGGTAGAACAATCACTCGCGAAAAATCCATCCGATATGTTTACGAAAAGCAAATTGCTGGCAATGCTCTTCCTGCTTGTGACAAATATCAGCCTGGCAGACGGAGTGTACCATAATTTTGATGAAGCGCTGGAAAACAAGACTGATGTCCGATGTGCTCGACCAGTTCCCTAATCTTGAGGAACTCAACTTCAGCAACAATGGCGTTAAATCCCTGCCACCTTCATTATTTCGTTGCGCCAAACTGAAAAAGCTGGTGTTGTTCAGAAACAAACTAACCAGTATCCCAGAGGAAATAGGCAACCTTACTACACTCGAAGAACTTTCGTTCAGCTACAATAAGCTCAAAACCTTACCTGAAAGCCTGGGAAAGTTGCAACGATTGACTGAATTGAATGTATCAGGCAACCAGCTTGAGTCACTACCTTCCAGCATTGGCGGTATGCGCAGCCTTGTCATATTTCGCTCAGCCAACAACAACCTGACCGTGCTGCCCGACGGCATCACCGAACTGGCTAAACTAGAACTGCTGGACGTGGGCATCAACATGCTCGAAACATTGCCGAAAGATATAGGCAAACTTGAATCGTTAAGGTTCCTTTATATAGGGCGCAATCGCATTGACCGTATACCGGAGTCTATTGGCAACTGCCAGAAACTGCAGGAGCTGGATGCAGCCTACTGTGGTGTGTTACGGCTCACAAATGCACTGTCAGATATCCGCAAGCTGGAAAACGTATATATCGATTCGCGCACCGTCATGTTCTACCAGAATCCGCGAAACGCCTGGCGCCAACGTGTAAAGGTGGTTGACGGGGATTCGAATATTTACCGGACATCCCAGTAAACTATTACTATTGCTTCAACAAGAAAGCCCCGCATGATGCAGGGCTTTCTTGTTAATTGAATATCGCCATTACGGAAATTGCAAACCCGGATACTTATTCGGATCCGCATGTGGGATCGTTGCATTATACTGCTCGTTGATCTTATTGATAACCTGATTGGCGATCAGGGCATAACCCCTTGCCGTCGGATGAATGCCATCAAGCGAAAAGAAGCTACCGCTCACAAATGTTGCATTGTAGGTGATGCCGTTAAATCCTATACCCGATTGTACTGTTTTATAAAACGCGTTCATGTCAGCTACTGCAACGTGTTTTTGCGCGGATCGTACCATAATGGTCTCGTTGAATTGCGCAACCGCTGCATTCACTTTTGATACCTCATCGGCTGTCAATACGAATCTGCCATGCAATGGTATTGCTGATCCCCATTTTTTGCATCTTACCGAGTCCATAGGCAACGATAACAAGATCATTTCGCCTTCCCTCACATGCCGCGGCTGAGTGCCATCATGCACTACGAAATAATTGAGGCCCTCCTTAAAATGAACGGCGGTACCATTATATTGGATATTCAGATCATCTGCTTCACGTTTCGTCAACGTTAGGCCTTTTGCAGGTATCGTAGTGAAGAAAGGAATGTTGTTGATATCCGGCAAGTTAAGCGCAACACCTTTTGCACCTTTACGAACAAGATTGGTTAGAACAGAATCATATGCATCGTCAAATTTACCAGCCTCAGTTATCTGAATCCCTGATTGATCCCCACCGCCTAGCGCATAGTCAAGCACGTCATTACTTCCTGCCCATAATGTAAAGAAAGTGTGGTTCACCCTAACGATATCGTCTATCGGCCTCCATTCAAGATTTGCAAAGAAACGGCGTGCAAACGGGTTTGCTTTGGCATACCCGGTCATCAGATAGTCTGTTATGCGAATACCTGGAATACCAGTATTATTATATGCACCATCCTGAGCGATGCTCACAGAGCTGCCAAAGGTGTCGGGAGCCACATCATATCGTTTAGGCGCTATCCTGGTAGAAGTGTCGCAACCTTCACCAGGACGGTATACATGTAGTATGAATTTTGGAACCGGGTAGCCATCATTTCCCGGCAATAGCGGCTGCTTGAAATCGCCACCACCCACAAGTTCAAACTGTGACGCAAGGATCGCCGGGAACGAAAAATTCTGGCCGGTTTTGAAAAGGCTGCCATCGGTGTAACCGGCGGTTGTTGAACCGCCCACTGCAAGGTAACGTTCAACTATTACCTCACCATTGCTGGGCGTATCAGGATCAATATTAGGCTTGCACGATGCGAGTCCGCAAACTGCCAGTCCGATAATATATAGTTTCTTCATTGTTGCTTGTGTTAGATTGGAAGTTTTAGAAGTCATACGATACGCCTATACCTGGAGTGAATGCCTTTGTCTGGTACGTACCCTGGAATCCTGCATGATCATAACTTGAAACGCGTTTTACGGATGTCAGGTATTCGAACGCGCCCATGATGGTCCAGCGCTCCCATGGTTTGTATGTAATACCCCCTGTGAAAATACCACGGTTTGCGTCCGGAAGATCCGGAGATACAAAACCATCTTTTACCGGAGTTGGGTCGAATGCAGCACCTAACATTACAGCCACTCTGTCACTAATCGTATAGTGGCCGCCAACGCGAACAGCTACTGTATTTTTCCAACGGCGCGGTATCCTTGTATCCTCCAGCGAAGTACTGTTGCGCTCATAATCGATGATGAGACTATCATACCTGCCCCAGCCAACGTAATTGAGATCGGCCTGCAACGTGAGGTTTTCGTTAACTGCATAACCTGCACCAATACTGGCAACCATAGGCAAAGGCAATGTTGCACTGAATGGAGTGTACTGGAAAGAAGTTTGAAGCGACTGGGGAACAGTGAACGATGCATAACCCCTGTTTGCTTTCATATCCACCTGAGAGCGGAAAGTGATACCCAGCTGCAGTTCATCCGAGGCGCGGATATGAAGACCTGCATTGAAACCGAACCCTCGTGCATTGCCTTCGAGCTCAACTTTACTATCGTTATTGTTGTGATCTGTGATTGGTATCGCGCGGCTCATTTCAACACGGCCGGTGGCAAATATCAAACCCACACCAGCCGATATTTCATCGCTGATCTGGTAGCTAAAAGTGGGCTGAATGAAAATCGTTTGCAGATAAGTTCTTTGAGCAATGTAACGCCCCCTCCATTTATCGTCCCATGCTAACCCGCTGCCAAATGGAGTATAAATGCCTATGCCAATGCTTGCCGGGCTTCTGTATGAAGTAGGGCCGCCGGCGTATATATTGAATGGAGTAAACGTTTGTGGTTGTGATTCTGCAGCGTAGGTCCCGGTGTTCTGCACATACTTTACATTAGGCCTCAGGAACAGCGCACTTGCATTGATCTGCCAATGATCTATGCTTGTCATACCGCCCGGGTTGTAGAATATTGTAGACATATCCCAGGGCACGGCAGTACCGCTGCCACCCATAGCCAGCTGACGTAGTCCCTGCAGGTTGAGTTGGTAACCCGCGCCGAACGACATAGCCGATGAAAGCACTAAGGATGTAGCGATCAAAACATGTTTCTTCATAAAAGATAATTTGGTTATGAACCGTCTTTGTAAAATCAGCCTTCAAATTAGTTCTAATAACCCTAAAAAGCAATATCGAACATAATAAAGGCAAAAAATTGACCTTAACTGACTACTCCTATGGTAGCTATGCTGATAGTGGTCTCTTCCGCCTTAAGCAGCGACAGCGCACAGGATTCAAGCGTGGCGCCCGTTGTCAGGACGTCATCTACCAGCAAGATATGTTTGCCACGCATTCGCTCCGCGTCAACGATCTCGAAGGCCTCTTTCATATTTTCGTTCCTTTCCTCACGGCTCTTCTGCGGCTGGCTCTCGGTTTCGGGGAGGGGGGGTAGCGCGCCTGCCAATAGCGGGATGCCAAGTACTTTGCTCATTCCTTCTGCTATCAGCGTGCTTTGGTTATAACCCCGCTGCCGTTCCTTTTCAGGATGTAATGGCACAGGTACTATTGTGTCAATGCCTTCCGCCCAGCGAGTTTGCAACAAGTCATGTCCCAGTTGCTTGCCTAGATAGATTCCAATATCTTTCCTGTCGTTGTATTTCAGTTCGTGCAGCAGGTGTTGAAGCAGGCCATCGTTGGCGAAATATGCAAACGATGTCGCCTTTTGTACGGATACCCTACCTGTGAAACGCATCCGTGTTTCGTTATCGGCTATATGATGGTAGGCGGTGCGGGGAATATTGTAAACACTACAGTTGAGGCAGAGTATCTCCTCTTCATCCAGCAGGGGTTTGCTGCAGCCCATGCAAAGCCTTGGGTACACCAGGTGGGCCATTCCTTTTACAATACTTTCCAGCATATTTAAAAAAGCAGCTTGTAGATGTCCTCTACCTTATTGGCTGTTCTTATTTCTATTTTATAGTTTTTTTTGTCAAGGCCCTTGGCATTGGCTTTGGGAATAAAAATAGCGTCGAGGCCCAGCTTATCAGCTTCGGCTATGCGCTGATCGATACGGTTCACAGCCCTTATTTCTCCCGAAAGACCTACCTCACCCACCACGCAAATATTTGTCGGCAGCGCTCTGTCCTCGAACGACGACAGCAGCGAGCAAACGACAGCCAATTCTATAGCGGGGTCTTCTATCCTCAGCCCGCCGGCTATGTTCACAAACACATCCTTCGCGCCAAAATGAAACCCCCCGCGCTTTTCCAAAACCGCCAACAATAATTGCAGCCGCCGCAGGTCAAGGCCACTCACTGTTCTTTGCGGCGTGCCGTAAACGGCCTGGGTTACCAATGCCTGCACCTCTATCATCAGCGGACGCAACCCTTCCATGGTTGCCGCTATCGATATGCCACTCAGCGGCTCCTCGTGCTGCGTCAACAGTATTTCTGATGGGTTGCTGACAGGACGCATGCCCTTGGCCACCATCTCGTAAATGCCCAATTCTGCGGTAGAGCCGAACCTGTTCTTGGTGGTTCTTAATATTCTGTATGCATAATGCCTGTCGCCCTCAAACTGCAGCACACAGTCTACCATATGTTCCAGCACTTTGGGGCCTGCTATCGATCCATCTTTAGTGATATGACCAATGATGCAAACAGATATATTGGATTGCTTGGCGAAGCGTTGCAGTTCCGCTGCACACTCGCGCACCTGCGAAACACTGCCTGCTGCCGACTCCACGTATGGCGACTCGAGTGTTTGTATGGAATCAATGATGAGCAATTGTGGTCTCACCTTTTTCACTTCCTGGAAAATAGTTTGTGTGTCGGTAGCTGTAAGAAGGTATAAGTTGTTGTTCTGTATCCCGATACGGTCAGCACGCAATTTTATTTGTTGCGCGCTTTCCTCTCCAGATACATAAAGTATGTTGATGTTCTTCCACTGCAATGCATTCTGCAAAAACAGCGTCGATTTGCCAATGCCGGGTTCGCCCGCTACCAGTATTACAGAGCCCGGAACTATGCCGCCACCCAATACGCGGTTGAGTTCTGTATCAGGTGTAATTAGCCGATACTCTTGTTCTGTTGTGAGTTCAGATAAACGTTGGGCTTTCTTCTGCTCTTTGCTTTCTTCCTTCGACAAAAATTCGACTTTGGATTTATCTTCTCGCTGCACGATCTCTTCTACGAACGAATTCCATGCACCGCACGAGGGACATTTGCCATTCCATTTTGGTGATTCAAACCCGCATTGCTGGCAGAAGTATGCAGACTTAGTTTTGGGCATAATATTTTAAAGATATTGAAAAGAAAAAGAGCCACTGGAAGAATCCGGCAGCTCTTACTT
>CAMPKG010000205.1 GCA_946887085.1 uncultured Sphingobacteriales bacterium | reverse complement strand
GTATTAAGATAGCCGAGAAGAACGCTTTTAAGCTGGAAGGTGTGATCACCTGCGACTACAAAACCACCGATGGCGAAGTGATCGATACCATGTATTTTGGCAGGATAAATCCATAGTTAAGACCCGAACATGCGGCTCATCTTGTTGGCTATGCTATCACCATAGAAGTTAGGTCCCATGATGTGCGGATATTTTATTTCATAAAATTCTTTAGGGTGGTTGGCCGAGCCGTATAAACGCTTGCCATGCGGGAAAGGTATTGTTTCGTCTTCCGTGCTATGTATCACGAGCACGGGTTTATGAAATTTTGCCAGCGAGTTTTTGCCACTATAGTGCTGCTTCACAAGTATAGGTCCCACGAAGCCTGCATGTGTCCGGGCAATGTCCTTCTGAGAGGAAAACGCTCCTTCAATGACAACCCCGTCGACAGCATGCTCATTTTCTTGCGCAACAACGGCGGCAAGATGTCCGCCGTACGACTGGCCATAGATAAGCAGCTTGCCATCTTTCATCCCGGGTTGTTGTATCAGCCATTTCAGCGCGCTATTGGCATCTTTGCGCGTGTTCTTTACAGTGGCTTCGCCCGATGAAAATCCAAAACCGCTGTAATCAATTATGAGCACCTGGTAACCTCGCTGCACAAATGGTAGCGCTCCATCCATATGGCTAAGGATATTTCCCGCATTTCCGTGTAGAAAGAGGATGGTGCCAACTGGCAAAACGTCTGTTATCGGTTTGATGAACCAGCTATGCACCTTGCTTCCGCTGGTGCTGGGTATGAACTGGCTTTCGATAGCATAATTGGTATGCTTCGGCTGATCGCGCGCATCACGAAACTCGGGCTGCAGGTTGGGGCCGCTCAGGTGCAGTATCGTGGTGTCTCTCGTTTCCGGGTTGGTGAAGCGAAGTTTTGTAACTGTTGCAGGTATTGGCTGCGGATGCAAGAACATTTTATTGAAGCTGCAGGAGCTAAGGCAAAATAAAAGCGGTAGCAGGATGGCATTGCGAGGCATGAGCCGACGGTTGTTTCATAAATGTACATAATTTATAAAACGTACTTATCCTTACAACTCCCCAAACACACTTCCCAGTTCGTTGGTATCATAGCGGCCCTTGTTCTGCTTTTTGGCAGCCTTGTTCATTCGTTTCTGCTGGCGGTAATTTTCCTTGTCTATGCGGTTGCGCTCAGAGCGGTTCTTCATTTCCTGCTTTTGCTGGCGCATATTATCGCGGGCTATGCGGCGGTTTTCCTTCTTTATCTGCCTGTTCTCCCTTGCGGAAACACTTTGTGCATCGGCTGTAAAACCGCCCGATAATATCAGCCCCGCACACATCAGCAACACTAGCTTCTTCATCTCTTAGTCTTTGCAATTGTCCTACTCCTAAGTTACCAAAGCTTCTGTGTAGGTTTTGTTAAATGCTATAGCGTCTAGCGACGGAAGAGGGTTGGGATGGAGGGAAGGTTGCCAGCCCCCGGGAGGCAAGCACAAAATCCGCCAATATCGACCCGTTTTTAGCGGGTTTCATAGGCCCTGAGTCATCTAAACGAACGTTTAAACAGGTCTAAACCGCATATATTCAAAGTTTTCAAGGTAATGCGGAATAAAAATCCGAACTTTGCAAATCACAAAAATAAAAGCAGGAGTTTTAGCATTTTATGTCGAGAGCAAAAGAAACCGTAGGTAAGAAAGAAAAAGAGAAGAAGAAGGCGCAGAAAAAGCGCGAAAAAGACGAAAAGCGCGAAATGCGTAAAGCCAACAACGACAAAGGCAAGTCGCTGGAGGACATGATGATGTACCTGGACGAGAACGGTAATCTCTCGCCAACGCCGCCCGATCCCTTAAAGAAAAAAGAGATCAATCTTGAGGATATTCAGCTGGGCGCTGCCGTGCATGATCCTGAAGAGGACGGGCCACGCAAAGGTGTTGTAACCTTCTTCAATGAAGCAAAGGGCTATGGTTTCATCAACGACCTCCGCAGCCAGCGTAGCATATTCGTACACGCGAATAACGCAAAAGAACAACTTAAAGAGCGCCAGAAGGTTAGCTTTGAAATAGAGCAGGGGCCGAAAGGGCCAACTGCGGTCAATGTAACCGTTATCAAATAATTAGTCGCTGCCGGGTTCTTGCCCGGCAGTTTTGTTTTACAAGGCTGGGTTGCCCAGGTGATAAATGACATAGTTGTTATCGCCGGGGCCCTGGAACACAAATCCATTGCGCTCCAGCAGTTTTCTTGAGCGGATATTGTTGAAATGAGTGTCGGCTACAATGGTGCTGAGCTGCATTACCTCGAAGCCAAAAGGAATGCATACATCCAGTGCTTCCTGCATAAGCCCCTTTCCCCAGTGCTCCGGGTGCAGGCTGAAGCCGGCATCAGCCGTATTGTTTTCTTTTGAAAAATTCCAGAAGCAGAAGCCACCCATCAGTTTTGGGTCACCTTTAAGGGTCAGGCCCCAGGTTACACCCTCGTTATTAGCCATGAGATTGCTGATCATGGTTATCCAGTTGCGTGCATCCTCGATGGTAGCCGCGGGCGCCCGGTCTATGAACTCATTTATCGTTTTATCAGACCGCTCGTAGAAGATCTCGTTATCGTCACTAAGGTCTATGCGGCGGAGTACCATCCGGTCGGTAGTGAGCGTTGGGAAGGGTGTAAAATTGCAGTGCATATGTAAAGCTAGTGATTTAAGAAAAGAACGGTCTTAGTTACCACCTCGGCTCCACAAAATATACGATGTTACCATCTGGATCCTTGAAATGAAGATAAAGGCCTGAGCTGCCATCATCTCCTTCTTCGTTGTACGCGATGTTGTTGGCATCAAGCACAGCTTTCCCGTTCTCACATTTATCGATGAAGAAACCTATGGACGCTGCACCCGAACCCGTGACGCCGCCATCGGCAGGATGTATGCCTATGGTAATACCCGGGGCCTCCATCATGGCGTAATAATTTTCCCAGCGCTGCTTGAGATGGAGCCCTAGCACCTTATAGAAATTGATAGACCTGTCCATATCAGCTACCATAATGGTAACATTGGATCCTGTAATGCGCATAACAATGGTTTGGGATAAAATTAGTATTAAACTAGTTAGTCGCCAATGTTGCTCAGCCAATAAGGAGGTAATAAATCGGGATGCTCCGCAGAACATCCCGAATAAAATGACTCTTGCTTGTGGTCTCAATCGACCAGGACAAGCTTTTTGGAGTCAACCAGTTTTTTGTCAACGACCAGGCCGTATAAGTACATACCTGCCGGAAAATCTTTACCATTCAAGGTCACTATCGACTCTCCTCTTTTATCAACAACAACTTTTTTCACCCGTGTTCCCTGCATATTGAAAAAATGTATCTCGGCATTTGTTGTTTTTTCGGGGACAAAACATTTGATCCTGATATCACCCTGGCCAGAACCTCCGATATCGTGGTAGAGATGTGCTTTAGCTATATTCGATGATACCGGACCGGCGGTTTCCGGGTCGCCTGTTCCTGGGTCAGGGCTCATCATAGATGAACTGGTTAGCGATTCAAGCATGCTTACCCGGGACTCCAGTTCGTTTATCTGCTGCTGCTGATCTGTCATTCCGTCCACCAATAGTGCAATTAGCGAGATGTAGTCTATCGACGAGTATCCGTCTCCACCCACCTGCACGAGTGCAGGCAATATATTCTGCAGTTGTTGTGCAATAAAGCCATAATGTACGCTACCGTTAAGTTCGTTAGTAGATTGACCCGGAAGCGAAGGGATATTGTAAGTATAGGATACGGGATTGAGCTGAGACAACAGGTTCAGCGAATTCGCCAGCGGGAGTATATTTGTTTTGAGTTGTGAATCAGATAGATAATACATATATCCCCGTATTTTCCCAAAGACGTCTAAGGAATAATAAGGTTTTCCGTTTATGCCAACACCGCGCGGCGACTCCGCTATCTGCACAGCATCGGGCCAGTTATATGTTCCCAGGAAAACACCCTGGCCATATTTGCTTTTTACGTAGTGGTTGTAATCGCCGAGGTAAAGCGTTCCATCTGAACCGGGGCCGAAGTTGCCGTATTTGACTATATTGTTGCCATTGGCATCAATTTTCAGTTGTGCGTGGCTGTGTAAACACGCAAGTACTAGTGTTGCCGAAAGAAAAATTATTTTTTTCATTGTCAATATTTTTTAGCTGTTAATAACATGGAGAAACAGTGGCAGTGAATTGGGTATTTTGGGGAACCGTGAATCCCTGGTTGAACAGGAAAAAGTCTGTGGCCCTTAACGTGGCATTTATGCCGCTGGGAACAGTGAACCCACTAAGGAACGTAAATGACTTTTTCAGCGCGTAGCTATTTGAATTTGAAAAGTTGAAACTGCCGGGGCCGGATATGACCACGGGAGTATTGCAGTCTCTTTTGAGCTCATAATGACGAAACCAGTCGAACTCCCAGTATTGGGGAAAAAGCGTAGAGCTATTTGGTGCATTGTTACCATCTATTTGCAGGTCTATCAACGTCATTAAATGGTGAGACGGCATGTTTGCCTGCACGCAGTATGCACTCGTAGGCTGATCATCAAAATAGAATACCAGTTTGTTAGGCAGCCATTCTACAGCAAATTTGTGATAGGCCTGGCTGAGATTCGGTAAATAGTCTTGTGAACTTTGATAGACCTTCGAAGGCCCTGACGGAAATGGTGGCGGTAACTGAATTAACTTGTGGTAACCAAGTACATTCCGATCGCAATATTGAAATTGTTCCCCATTGGGCTCAAACACGTCAATTTCCTCGTACCAGCCGGTGGAGTCATCATAGACCCAGAAGGCAGGCCAGAAACCCTTCCCGTAGGGAAACTTTGCTGATATCTCGTAATATCCATAGCGATATTTATCCGCGGGATTAATATTATCGTATGTTTGAATACCCCCGGTAAAGTAGTTGCCATTGATCTTATCTGCTTTCAGTTTCATTGTACTACCCGTCAGCAGGACGTAGCTGGGGTCAAAAGTGGAAACGCCCCACTTGACTCCTGTCATTTTCTGCCATTTCGAGTGTAGTATTGTTGAATTGAATTCATCGCTTTTTGATGAATTCAGTGACCAGTTGAGGTCGGTAGGAGGGCTCTGACCGTTTACATCTGCAAAACTGCATACTGCAACGACCGCCGCAATAATGATTTTTGTACGCATACCAATGATGTTTAAAGGTTAACAAACGCGGGTTAATCGGGGCTGTCCTACATGAAATTACTCCCGGCCCTCACCGGCGGCAAGCGACAGTTAGCACGCGGGAGCCTTTTTCGAATAACAGGGAGGTATCTCTTTATAAGTGGAAGTAACAGGGAAATTCAGCTGGTGCAGATATGCTGGCATTAAATTTTTGCCGGTTTATGTGCTCAAATCCGTTTAGCTATGAGAATCATCAAACTAATCCTTCTGTTTTTTACAGTATCAGTAACAGCCTGTAAAGAAGCCGGCACTACAGATGCCGATACCACCCTCGACGACACGGTAACGATAGACAACGAACGTGAAACTTTGTCTGCGCGCGAGCGGGAGTTCGTGGACGATGTCATCGAAGACAATAATGACGAAATAGCCTGGTTGAATGCGGCGATAAAAAGCGGTACCGATGCCGAACTGAAAACCCATGCACAGCAAATGCTTACCGACCACCAAAAAATGAATGACGACATGAAAGCCTTTGCGGCAACGCATGGAGTTGAAATAGAGGAAGTGGACACCACTACCATTATCCTCGACATAAATGAAGACGACCCCGCCGACTGGGACGAGGAATGGAGCGATGAAATGGCCGACAAGCACCGCAGGTTGATACGCAGGTTTGAGCGTGCGGAGAATTACATCGATGATGCGGAGTTGAAAGCGCTTGTTACCGGTGCATTACCAACGCTGCGCTCGCACCTTGATATGGCCACCAAGCTGGAAGAAAGGCTGGATAAAAAGGACAGGTAAGTAACTTGATTTATAAACCTGGAAAACTACAGGAAATCTTGCTTTTGTTTTAAAGGCAGCAAAATG
>CAMPKG010000204.1 GCA_946887085.1 uncultured Sphingobacteriales bacterium | reverse complement strand
GGCACTAAACTGTCTTACACCATACATTTCGAGAACCTGGGTAATGATACTGCGTTCAACATTTACGTGCTTGATACGCTGTCTGATAACCTGGATGCAAATAGCCTCGAGATGACCGCTTTCTCGCACAGGGTAACGTCCAGTATTATTGAGGGTGCCAATGGCGAGAAAATACTGCGCTTCGATTTCGCGGACATAATGCTGCCGTACACCAATTCACCTGAATACAACAAGGGTTATGTGAAATTCAATATGAACATGAAGAAGAATTTGTCTGCCAATACGCAGATACACAACCGCGCAGGTATCTACTTCGACATCAACCCTGTGGTGATGACCAACCAGGTGACTAACTGGATAGACCCGAATAACATCAAACAAGTGGTGAAGATGAACGAAGTAATGGTTTATCCGAACCCAACCGATGGCAAACTGACCATTAAAGCCGACGTTGCCAGGTACAATGAGATAAAACTGGTAAGCACTATGGGCCAATCAGTGATGGCCAATAAACTTTCCGGCAGCGAAACAACAATAGACATCAACAAGCTGGCCCCGGGTATCTACTACCTGCTGCTCAGCGGACCTGATGGCACTGGTGCCGAGCGCATAGAAAAACAATAGGAATTTTTCATGGTTTGTGTCATATCAAAAAAAGCGGCGTTGTTCAACGCCGCTTTTGCTTTGATGTTCTTTCCGGTTTACACTTCTCCCCTGTCTTCCATCATGCTCATTTCCTTGGCTTTGGTCAGGAAGTCTGAGGCGAAGATAAAGTCATTGAGTTCTTTGTCTTTGCTGTAAATGATGTCTTTGTTGGAGCCTTCCCATTTTTTGCGGCCCTGGTACATGTATATAATATGGTCACCGCTTTCCATCACCGTATTCATATCGTGGGTGTTGATGATGGTGGTACTGTTGTATTCTATGGTCAATTCCGTTATCAGCCTATCGATGACCAACGATGTTTGCGGATCGAGGCCGGAGTTGGGTTCATCGCAAAACAGGTATTTGGGATTCAGCACCAGCGCCCTTGCCAACGCCACACGTTTTTTCATACCACCACTTATCTCTGCAGGATATTTTTTATTCGCACCTTCCAGGTTTACCCTGTCAAGCACCTCATTCACCCGTTTCCTTTTTTCAGCCCGGCTCATTTTGGTGAACATATCCAGCGGGAAACGCACATTGTTCTCCACCGTCATACTATCAAACAAAGCAGAACCCTGGAAAAGCATACCTATCTGCATGCGTATCTCCTTCAGGTCTTTGTCTTCCATAGTTACCAGATCTTTTCCTTCGTAGAGCACATGACCCGAGTCAGGGTGTATCAGCCCGATCATGCATTTCATCAGTACTGTTTTACCACTACCACTCGAACCAATGATCAGGTTCACCTTGCCCGGCATCATGGTAGCCGACACATCTTCCAATACCACCTTCTCACCAAAAGCCTTGCGTATATTCTTTAGCTCTATCATTCAAACTTATATATAGCTCAAAAATAGGATAATAAAATTATGCCGTACAAGGCGGGGCCATCGGCCCGCCGGTTTTACCTCCCGGTATACCGGTCAAGCACTGATCGTATTGACAAATAAGCAGGTGCCAAAAACAAAGGCGGCAAATGCCGCCTTTATTCCGCTACTATGCCGTGGCGGTCGCTTTGGCGGGCACTGAAGGCGCCATGAAAACGGCGGGATTGATATTGTATTTTACAGAAATAATATTCTGCATATACCCCTCAATAGCATTCCATGCTGCGGTAGCAGCATGGAGGTCGCTGATGGCCTGGTCGATGTTTTGTTCGGCAAGGATCGCCTCCAGGTCTTCCACCACCTGTGCCGCATCAGCCTGTACCTGCTGCCAGAAGTCGAGCACTGTTTGGATATTCTTCTGCGCAATGCCGCTTTGAGCAATGATCTGCGTGAACTGGTTGTCCAGGCTTTGTAATAACGCTACTGTTGATGCGATAAGCCCTATTTCGGTATTCACGTTGTCCATCTCATTCTGTATGTCCTGCAGTGTCTGCTGGTAGTCTATATCGCTGCCGGCGGGTACCAGTGTAGTGAACACCGCGCTGCCAACACCAAAACCTATGCCGATGATCAGGCCGACACCGCCTGTGAATACAACACCCACTCCGACACCCACCATGGCGATAAATATACCCTCTGTGATGTTGGCCAGCTTGTTCAGCGTCACCAGCTCGTTGCGCGCATTCACCAGCGATTGAAGATTTGCCAGCACCGCGTTCATCTGGTCTATCGACGACTGGTCCACTTTTTCGGCTGCGGTTATCTGATTGCACAGCCCTCCCAGCGCCGAAGCATCAGGGGCTATGGTGCCCTGGTAGTCGGTTATAGAATCATACAACCCGCTAACAGTGTTGGCGCAGGTCTCTGCTTCGGTGATGAGCGTATTAAGGGCCTTCCGGATATTTTGCAGGATAACGGGATCAGAAGGATTTGCCTTGAGCTGGGTAAGATATCCCTGCACTGTTGCTATTTGCTGCTGAAAAAGCCCGTTGTAGTTGATGAACGCCCCGGGAAGGTCGTTGAAATCAGGCACTACTTCTTTTATCCACCCCATCACATCGAGGTTGGCTTTGGCAAACGTTTGCACGAAATTCCCATAATTGGCCGGCGGTGTTACCAGCGCGGGCAGCTGGGTAGTATTGATGGATACCGCATACCGGCATACCTGGTTCGATGCGTTGATGTAGTCAACCAGCATCTGTGCAGTATCCTGCGATCTTAAAATAAGTTTTTTGCATATGGCAGTGTTATAAGGTTGATAAAAACCTGCGGCACCAAAGTGCCGCAGGTATGGTTGTGTTAAGCGGCTTGTATCTGGTTTACATTGCCCGAGTTGATGGTCGGGTTTTGCGTACCGTATGTGTGCCAGGTACCACCGCTGTCCTGCCAGTTGTAATTGATACCTGCCAGCGCTTGTGCAAAGGTCACCAGGTCGTTCCATGCGCTTTCCGCATCCTGGAAATCCTTCAATGCCTGCTGGTATTGCTGGGCGGTAACATCGTTGTTCACATCGGTCAGCTCGGTGTTCACATCATTGATCGTACTATCCAGCTGTGTCCACATATTCATAATAGTGGCGAGCGCGGTCTGCGCTTTCAGGTTGCTTTCATACAACAGATTGAATTGTGAAGCGATGCCATTCAGCAGGATAATATCCTGGTTGAGGCCGGATATCTGGTTCTGGTCCGAAAGGATCTGTGCCTGCATGGCCTTGATGGCTTTTGTTTCTATCACAGTACCTGCAATAGAAGCAGCCTCGCCTGCAACACCTACAACGATAAGGCCAACACCTACACCTTGCGCACCGGGTATCACGCAGCATACGGCACCGATCAGCCCTACAAAAATGGACAGGCCCATTCCAATCTCCGATACGGTAAGCAATGTTTGCGCCGTAGATATTTGCGAGTTCAGCGTGGCTATGTTTGCCTGCAGCGTCGTGATCAGTTGTTTATCAGCACCCGCATCTGCCGTAGCATCTGCCGATATTTGCGTGAGTGTTTTTGCATCAGCCAGGATATTCGTGTTAAAGGTGACCAGTTGCGATTGAATGGTGGTTACAGCCTTGATCTGTGTTTGAATGAGGTTGCTTACCGTATTCAGTGCAGTGGCCAGGTTCTGCTTTGCCTTTTGGTTAGTGGGATCGCTGATCAGCATATTCAGGTAAGCTTCTATCATCGTTTCCTCCATATCAAACAAATTGGCCGCCTGGTTGACAATGGTAGTGGGCAATTGCACCATCGACACAAAGATGTCCGATGACCAGTCGATCGCGTGTTGTTTGGCCGGGGCAAATGATGCAGTAAAACTGCCATAGTTCGCCGGCGGGTAATTAAGCACGGGCATCGTCTGGTTGGTAATGGCGTAAGCGTAGCTGTTTACTACGATCAGTGCATTCGCATAATCGGCCAGCTGCTGTGCGGTGGGCTGTGTGGCAGTAAGTTTAATGGTACTGCGCAGTTTGGGTGCTGCGGTTTTTTCGATTGTGTTGCTCATGTTGTTTGGTTTTATGTAGTGAGAGAAAACTCTTTATTTACTGCCTTCGGAGAAGCTATCTGTTGTGATATCTGCTGCAGGATAGCAGCCAGGTTGTTCCAGTTCTTCTGGTTGTTCTGCAGGTCTGTCAGCAATACGGCAGGCGGATCGTTGGCGATATTGGCCAGTCCCTGTATGCAATTGGCAATGTCCGTATTGATCCCCTGCCAGAAACTGGCCAGGTAGGCGGCGCCGCTAATTGCATTCTGCACCTGTGCAATCCCCTGCTGAAAAAGATTACCGTCATTCTGGTAACCCTGTAGCCGCTGGGTGAGGAGGTTTATCGTGTTTTCGCAGGCATTGATCTTGTCTTTATCAGGACATGCAGCGCTCTTCAGCGAGTGCAGCTGGCCATAGCTATTGGCAAGTTGCTGGTTAACGCTCTGTATCTGGTTCTGTATATAACGCATTCCACCGAGCATATTACCGCTGTCACCGGTCAGGTCAGTTTGAAACGTAGTCAGCGCCGTAGCCAGTGCGCCTGTTTTCGATTGCAGGCTCTGCAGCGTTGCGGTCAATGATTTTGCATATTGCTGTACCTGCTGCTCTAAAGTCTGCGAGGTGCCGGTCTGCATCTGCTGCGCCAGCGATATGAGCATCGTGAGGTCGCCCGATATTTCCTGTCCGCTGGTCAAAATGGTTGAGGGCATGTTCAGGTAGGTCGGGTAAATGGTATTATACCAGTCGCTCGCGTGGGTTTTCACGGTTTGCAATATCGTGCTCAGTGTCTGGTCGCCGCTTATCGATTGTGAAGCGATCCAGGTAGAGTAGGATTGTATTTCCCCTACCGCTTGCACGAATGATGGCCCGAGGGACTGTCCGCCGGAAAGAGCCTGTATCAATGTGGTCATGTATGATGTGTTTAAAAAGTGATGAGATCAGGTAATAAGCAGGAAATCTCGCGAAGACGCGATCGCATTGCAATGCAGATGTTCAATTGCACCAAACCATACCCTGCATGTTCTGCATTTGCGCAGCAGCCTATCTCCTGGCAACTGTAACGGAAAGGAATATCCGTGAAGAAAGTAAATGTTCCGGGGAATGAATGATGTGTGTTTTCATGGTTGTGTATTTGTGTATACCGAAAATAAAAAAAATCCCGAAAATGTGAACGCTGCAAAAGGCCCCTTGAGCGCGTGCGTTGCTAACTCATTTACTATAAATGCATTAGGACGAGAAAAAAACTAACGATAACAATTTCTTATTAATTCAGCGCTTTGTCCCCCACACCCTGAATATCCTCGGCAGGCTCATGATCGTACTTTCATCATTGGTGAAAGCTTCTATTTCGTTGAGGAGGCCGCTTATGTCTTCAGGAGAAGAAATACCCTGCGTGATAAGTGTATCCTTGATGCGGTCGAGTGTCAGCCATCCCATCCACTTACCACCACCACTGCTGAAGCTAGGTTGTATCACATCGAAGCCCACATGCCGCAAACCGGCATCACGAAACAGCCCGACAAGTTCCGGCCCAATCTCTGCATTTTGCCGGTTATTTCTGGCCGCTTCACCATAGTACCGCACATAGGTATCAAAAGCAGTGCATGCCGGAAATGAAAAATGCCCGCTGAACTGTACGTCTTCCACTACTACTTTACCTCCCGGCTTTACACCCTGCACCATTCGCGCAAGGGCATTGGCGGGCTCCTGCAAGTGAGACAGCAGGAACCTTGCATAGGCCATGTCAAACTCGTTGGAAAAATTTATTTCGTAAGCGCTCGCAGTCTGGAAGACAACGTTGTCTATGTCATTTTGTTGCGCATCGAGCCTTGCCAGGTGTACGATGTGCTGGTCGAAGTCAACAGCAGTAACACCGCCACTGTCATCTACTATGGAGGCAGCCAGCATGGCCACGTTGCCGCCACCGCAACCCAGGTCCAGCATGGTATGCCCTTCCCTGAGCCCGCAGCTTTTCAGCAGCGCACTGGTGTACGGGTATAGCACATCGGAAAG
>CAMPKG010000203.1 GCA_946887085.1 uncultured Sphingobacteriales bacterium | reverse complement strand
ATGTACATAAGCATTTTTCATTGACAGCAGGCATTTTCGTGGGATTTTCACAGCCTATTCCCCTACCTTTGCAGGCACAGAATCGGAAATTATGGCAGAGATCCTGCAGAAAGTGATAGAGGAAAACCGACAGGGAGAGGCTTTTGCCCCCTTCCAGGAGGACCCGAATCGATACAGCAAAAAATTCTATATAGAAAGCTATGGCTGCCAGATGAATTTCAGCGATAGCGAGATCGTGGCTTCTATATTAAATGAACAAGGGTTTGGCGCTACCCGCAATTTCGAAGAGGCTACCCTGGTACTGCTCAACACCTGCTCCATCCGCGAAAAGGCCGAGCAGACAGTGCGCAACCGGTTACAGGCTTTCCGCAAGGTAAAGGAAAAGAACCCGGGAATGCTGATTGGCGTACTAGGTTGCATGGCTGAAAGGCTGAAAGCTAAATTCCTGGAAGAAGAAAAGCTGGTGGACATAGTAGTAGGGCCTGATGCCTACCGCAGCCTGCCCGGCCTGGTAACTGAAGCAGAAGGTGGACAAAAAACCGTGAACGTACTTCTCAGCCGCGAAGAGACTTATGCCGATATCTCACCCGTTCGCCTCGACAGCAATGGCGTTACTGCATTTGTGAGCATCATGCGTGGCTGCAATAATATGTGTTCTTTCTGCGTGGTACCGTTCACCCGCGGCCGTGAGCGTAGTCGCGATGCTATGAGTATAGTAGCCGAGTGCGGCGATCTGTTTGAACGTGGCTACCGTGAGGTAACGTTGCTGGGGCAGAATGTGGATAGCTACCATTACGCTCCCGATAGCATTGAGGATGCAGTGACCTTTGCCAAATTGATGGAAATGGTGGCTTTGATCTCTCCTAAACTGCGCATTCGTTTCAGCACTTCACATCCTAAAGACATTACAGATGATGTGCTGCACACAATGGCCAAATACGATAACATCTGTAAATACATTCACCTGCCGGTGCAAAGCGGTAACACACGTATACTGCAGCTGATGAACCGTACCTATACCCGTGAATGGTACCTGTCTAAAGTGAAACGCATCAAGGAAATAATGCCTGATTGCGCACTGAGTACAGACGTGATCAGCGGCTTCTGTACGGAAACCGAAGAAGAGCACCAGGATACCTTAAGCCTGATGGACCAGTGTGGTTTCGATATGGCTTATATGTTCTCTTACAGCGAACGCCCCGGCACGCTGGCCGAGCGCCGCTACGACGATGATGTGCCTGAGGATGTAAAGAAAAGAAGGCTTGAAGAGATCATATCGTTGCAAAATACCCATACGCGCAAGAACCATAATGTCGACATTGGCAAAACGTTTGAAGTATTGATAGAAGGTGAGAGCAAGCGTAGCGAACTTAACTGGAGCGGCCGCAACAGCCATAATAAGGTGGTTGTATTTCCTAAAGGAGATCATAACCTCGATAAAGGTGACTATGTGAACGTAAAGATCACGTCTACAACAGGGGCTACTCTGATAGGTGATATCGTTTCTGTTAACTAATTAAAATTGACGTCCGCACAGGACAGGTTTTATGGATCTTCAGAGCATTAAGAACAGGTTTGGAATTATAGGCAATTCACCCGCGCTCAACCATGCACTCAATACTGCGGTGCAGGTCGCCGGTACGGATCTCTCGGTATTGATCGTTGGTGAAAGTGGTGTAGGTAAAGAAGCATTCTCTAATATCATTCATGCGCTTTCATCAAGAAAGCACAATCCTTTCATCGCCGTCAACTGCGGCGCGATACCCGAGGGCACAATCGATAGTGAGCTGTTCGGTCACGAGAAGGGCTCGTTCACCGGCGCTGCAGATAGTCGTAAAGGTTATTTCGAAACAGTGAATAGCGGTACCATTTTTCTTGATGAGATCGGTGAAATGCCACTGGGCACACAAGCCCGCCTTCTGCGTGTGCTGGAAAGCGGCGAATTCATCCGTGTAGGTTCGTCAAAAGTGCAGAAGACGGATGTACGTGTGATAGCCGCAACCAACAAAGACTTACTTGAATATACACAGCAACGTAAGTTTCGTGAGGACCTGTACTATCGTTTAAGCACGGTACCTATACGTGTACCAGCCCTGCGCGACAGGCAGGAGGACATACCCCTGCTCTTCCGCAAATTCACTACCGACTTTGCAGAACGCTATAAAACGCAATCAGTACAGCTCGATGCAAATGCGCAGCAACTACTGGTTAGTTATACATGGCCCGGCAATGTGCGTGAGCTGAAAAATATTGCCGAGCAGATATCTGTACTCAGCACTGATAAGCAAATATCTGCCGATACACTGCAGAAATTCCTGCCACAGCGCGATACTACCCGCAGCATGGCATTAATGGCTCCCGCTGGTAACATGCTTGCTACAGGAAAAGATTTCACCAGCACTACAGAGCGCGACATTTTGTACAAGCTCTTCTTCGACCTGAAAAAGGACATGAACGATCTGAAACAGATGTTCTTTGACGTGGTACATCACCAGGGTTCGTTCCAGGGACAGCAGATAGATGAAAATTTTCTACAGGCATACCCTACCGGCAACATCGAAACCATGCCCGTGGTTAATGCAAACCCGATAACTGCTACCAGTCCGATAGTACTACAGCATAGCGACCGCGTTGATCATCACGAGGACATAGAAGAATCGCTGATGCTGGCCGACAGGGAAAAAGAATTCATCATGAAGGCCCTGAAAAAACATAAAGGCCGCCGACGCGATGCCGCGAACGAGTTGGGCATTTCAGAAAGAACACTCTACAGGAAGATCAAGGAATACGATATTAAGGAGTAATTGCGTTTCTATTTATTCAGGTTAATTTTACGGTTTATGCAGCGTTCACTGTTCCTCGTTTCTTTATTGTTTTTTGTTGCCCTCGCAGGCTGCGGCGTGTACAGTTTTACCGGCGCCAGCATACAGGGTAAGAATATCAATATCCATACTTTGGAGAACCGCGCAAGGAATGTAGTACCGACCCTCAGCCCCGCGCTCACATCTAAAGTGCGCAGCCGTATACTATCACAAACAGGACTTGCCCCCGTCAATACGGAAACTGCCGATTATGACCTCTCCGGTTCGATTACATCTTACGAGGTAACGGTATCGGGAGTGGAGAATACACAACAAGCAACTCAAAACCGTTTGACCATATCCGTAAGTGTGACCTTTAAGAACAGGCTGGACAAAAAAGGAGATTTCACACAAACCTTTACCCGCTTTGCCGACTTCGCCGCCACGCAAACTGTGCAGCAGGCGGAGGGCAGATTGATAGACGAGATCGGCAACCAGCTGGCGGACGATATTTTCAACAAAGCTTTCGTAAATTGGTAAGGGATGGCAACACCGAATATTTCACAGATAACTAAAATGCTGCAGGAGCCTCAATCGGTAACAGATGCCGATGTGGAGAGCATTGCATCGCTTATACAATCATACCCCTACTTCACACCCGGACATTATTTTGAGGCTGCCCGTAAACAAAAACATCAGCCGTTTTCTCCGGAGGCAATGAATAACATGCACCTGTACATGGGCAACTGGCTGCAGTTTCACCAATACATGTCGACTGCTGCAGGTGATATAGAAACTAATACCACTTCAACGACGGTACAAGAACAACTGGTAACAATGGCGACTGCAGATCCCGAACCAGTACCAGCAGCAGAAGAACATGCAGCTATTACGGAGCCGATGGCTGAACGCCTGGCAGCGACAATAACTGAAGAGCAGAACATTCAACACAAGGACGCGGAAATTGTGGCGGAAGAAATAGAGGCCATGGAAGAACAACCTTTGATACAGCCGATATATACTGAAGATTATTTCCTGCATCAGGGTGTGGAAGTGTCTAACGAAATACCCGAGACTCCAGAATTGACGGAGGAGGAAGAGAAGGAGAAGGCACTAATGCGCGTAATGAGTTTCTCAGACTGGCTATCCTATTTCAAGACCAAATCTGAAAAAGCTAAAGAAGAGGAGGAGGATAAAAAAGCGCTGAAAACCATGTGGCAAAAAGAAAAACTGGCTGCCGCGTTGGGGGAAGAGAACGACGAGATACCGGAGGATGTTTTTGAAATGGCGGTCAATTCCATCACCCAGGAAGAGGACCTTGCAAGCGAATCGCTGGCCGAAATACATGTAAAACAAGGAAAATATGACAAAGCGATAGATATGTATCATAAACTTAGTTTGCGTAATCCGCAGAAAAAAGTGTATTTTGCGCGCCGTATCGAAGAAATCTTAAAAGAAAAACAGTCATGATATCATTGATCACCATACTTATTTTATTGGCTTGCGTAGTGTTAGCATTTTTCGTGTTGGTTCAAAACCCTAAAGGTGGTGGCTTGTCAGGCGCTTTTGGCAGCATCGGCACACAGGTAATGGGCGTTAAGCAATCTACTGACGTGATGGAAAAAGGAACCTGGACAAGCATGGGCATCGTCGCTGCTCTGTGCATCGTTATGGTTATGTTCTTCGAAACTCCGAAAGATCCGCAGCAAGGCGGCCAGCGCCAGAACAGCGGCGCACCTGCACAGCAACAACAGCAAGGTGGCCAACAGGCTCCTGCACAAGGCGGCCAGCAGCAGCAAGCTCCTGCCCAATAATTTTAAGGAACGAAATTTTTATATTATACCTGCTCTTACCTTTGAGCAGGTATTTTTATTTTGTTGCAGATGGCTAAAAAGAGAAAGGCACTCCGCTGGGCACTAGGCTTATTCTTTATTCTATTGATACTTGCCGGCTTTGCGCTATGGGGCGTATTCGGTCCTAATACAGGAGATTTTAAAGAAGATGATTACCTGTATGTGCGTACAGGCTCCACTTACGCAGATGTACGCTCCTCGCTGAAAGATGATGGCTTTGTAAAGAACATAGAGAGCTTCGATGTAGTAGCGCGCAGGGCCAACTACCCTGCAATGGTAAAAGCCGGTAAGTACAAGATCCGCCGCGGAATGAGTAATTACAACATAGTACGCATGTTGCGTAATGGAAAGCAAGTACCGGTGAAACTCGTTGTCAATAAATTACGTACCGAGCAAGACCTGGTGAATCTCATTTCAAAAAACCTTGAAGCAGACTCTAATGAGCTAAAGGCGTTGCTGAACGACAATAATTTTCTCGACAGCTTCGGGTTGAAAGATGAAACCGCAATGGCTGCCATCATGCCCGACACCTATGAATTTTGGTGGAACACCCGAGCGAAAAAAGCCTACAGCAAAATAGCTAAATACTATACAGAATACTGGAACGAAGACCGCAAACAGAAAGCCGACCAAAAAAGCATGACACCTGCCGAGGTCGTTATCATGGCATCGATAGTGGAGGAAGAAACCAACAAGCACGATGAAAAAGGAAACATTGCCAGCGTATATATGAACCGCATAAAAAACGGCATGCCCCTGCAAGCCGATCCAACGGTAAAGTTTGCGGTAAACAATTTTGCGCTCCGCCGCATAGCAGGTGATATGCTAAGACACCCCTCGCCCTACAACACATACGTGCACAAAGGTTTACCTCCCGGGCCTATTTGCACACCATCAAAACGCAGCATTGAGGCTGTGCTGAATGCACCTGCAACTGATTATATCTATTTCTGTGCCAAAGAAGACTTCAGCGGCTACCATCGTTTTGCCAGCAATTACAATGAGCATATGCGGAACGCGAGGCTGTACCAGAGGGCATTGAACGAAAGGAATATTCACTAAACACTGGCATCATTTTAGAGCTGTTTTCTCAGCCATGCATATCAAAGAGCTCATACTCAAAACCAACTCCTTACACCGGACGCGTTTGTTTTACCACAAAACGCTGGAACTGGACATTGTGAATGAAACCGATGAATCCGTTTCATTTAAAGCGGGTAAAACGACGTTAACCTTCGAGGAAGTAGAAGACCAGAAACCATTCTATCATTTTGCGTTCAACATCGTCAACAATAAATTTTCCGACAGCTTTGAATGGATCAACAATAAGCTGGATATACTGCCGGTGGATGATATGCTGATAGCGGGCTATGATGACTGGAATGCACAGTCGTTCTA
>CAMPKG010000202.1 GCA_946887085.1 uncultured Sphingobacteriales bacterium | reverse complement strand
TGATATCCTGATGCTCAAATAATACATCACCTATTGCGCTGAAATATTCGGCCCGTGATGAATCGAGCGAGACAGCTTTCTTATAGTCGATCAACGCCAGCGAGTCTTCGTCCATGCGGTCAAGCATTCGGCCGCGATTGAAGTACAGGTCTGCGCGGTCAGGATCTTCTTTTATTTGTGCGCTGACCTCTTTGAGCGGAGGTCGATTAAATAAAGGATTGTCGGCACCCGTGTCAGTATTGCCACAGGCTGCTGAAATCATGCAAAGTAAAAAAATGGAATATTTCCATGATTGTTTCATGAATGCAAACATAATAATTGACTGCTTACTAATAGTGTTAACCTTGGTCGGATGACCACATAAATGAATTATGGGTGCGGCTCTGTTGCTTTTGTCTACGTTTTTTTCGGTTTTGTGATCCTGCTTTTACAAGGATCAAAATACCGATGAATATCGCTGCAGGACCTCCGACGAGATTAATAAACGCAGTATCTGTATACTGCCGACATAGCTTGATAATAATCCTCCGGCAATGAAAATGATTCCGGTGAGAACCGGTGTCTTACTACCGGTTTTATTGACGGAATTCCTGAAGTTGCCGGAAACGCCAGGGAATGAAAGGCCCGGCTTTCTTCTCGAGGTCATACTTAAAGATAAAAAATCACGTCAACTTTCACTACAGGTCTACCTCAGTATTTCTTCGACGCTCCAAACCTGTAGTATAATGAGAGGAGACCGCCCGGATTTAAGAGATGACCTTGTAAAGGAGCTGAAACTGTGGGTAAGGGACCGAAGTGGTTGTCCTTGATCTCAACACTATATTGAACAGTATTGTCAAAAAAGTACATATACTGAAGTTTTGCGGCCAATCCAAGCCACAATGGCTTTTCGGTTGAGATGGGAAAGCAGTATTCCGTCATCAGGTTGAAATTTGGCGTTACCGTAGCTTTTTCTGATGAGTTCAACATAGTGGCGGTAACATTTTCGGACGGGCCGGTAAGCACAACATCCCGGCTACTTAAATATGAGGCACCAATACCAAGCCCGTAATGCAGTTCTCCCTTGTTAAACGTTTTTCTGCTGTTAGCCCATATCGTTGCAGCCGCCTGGAAGAAGCGCAGATTAACTACGAGGCCATTGTTGAGCTTTGCCAGTGGTAATTCGATTGAAGCGGTGTTTACCGAAATGGATGGGTAAAATGTACTGTTTTGTGGAAAATAGCTGAGGCTTATTCTCGGTCCGAAAGCTCCTAAAGCATGATTGTAGCTGCCTACATTGGCATTGAACATCAGGGGAAAGTCCACTTGTCCCCCAAGGCCCAACGCCATCTGGGCGGAAGCCGGGCGTACACTCAGGCAAAGGAAATATGTTAAGACAAACCAAATTCGCATCATCCTGCTAAAATAGGCAATCGAAGGACAATTTTGCCCATGAAGCTCCATAAGTTGAAGAATAAGAAAGACTTCGGTGACGGATCAAGCACCTTTAAGTCATTGTCTGGCCTGCGTTTCACAGTTTGGCATTTTTAGGCTGGCATGTTTTTGTTAAGTCCTAGCTGAAAGTATGTGATAACGCTAAAAACGAAGAATTATGAAAAAGTTTGCTTTAATCTTTATGATCGGAATTAACAGCCTGGCTGCTTTGGCGCAAAGTACTACGAACCACGTAATATTTACAGTACCTACTGATAAGACTCCAGCCACTGTTACAGTACTGGGCCGCGATCCGCAATTCCCTGCATTGCGTCACCTCAATGATGCAGGACAGGTATATGATCAACTGAGGGCGCTGGCCGACAATCCAATGTACGCCTCTGAGCTGAACGCTCTGTTCAACTCCCTCGGTTACGAAGGTGGTGTAATGGACTCGGATTTTGAGCGTGGCGATGTGCAATCTGCCAGCTTACCTTATGGTGCTATTGGTGTGATGGGTGATGGTGATAACAATTACAGATACGCTATGCTTACCCTGCCCAACCAAACCAGTGTGCCTGCATGGGTAATAGATGGAGATGATACTGACAAAGATCTTTATTTCCTTTCAGCTTGTGGTAACTCATTCCACTATGCTAATCCTGAACGTGTGAGTGTCGTTGAGCGCGAAACAGTGATTACCGACTTCTCTGGTAAAGGTAAAATGAAAGTGCGCGTTGTGGCAAGAGCTAAAGATCAGGAATGTGCATGGTGCAAGAAGTGTGATGATATGGACGGCACTGAAACAGTATTGCTGAGCGAAGAAAACATCGATGATATTCCGGTAGCTACACAAGACGCTGCTTATCCTGTGAAAACAGTGTACATCGATGTGGATCGTAAAACACTTAAGAAAATGCAGAATGGCGAAACGACAACGAGCGCAAGCAAGGTTAACTACAACACCTTGAACAATGTGGCACGTCGCCGTTAACCAGGGATTTAATAACAACAAAAAGGACGTGGAAATTCCACCTCCTTTTTGTTAAAAGAGAAGGCTCCCCGCCAAAGGAGCCTTCATTATTATGCATGAAAAAGAACCGTGTTTGAAACAACTGCAGTGCAATCGCCGTTACAAATTTCAAAATGAAGGGTGCCTTTCCAAATATTTGAGACCACTTAACCGTAGCTTTACAACTCGTTAACGAGCGATTAACAAAATTGCACTATGCCGGGCTATGGCTTTTTACTGATCCATAGCTGGTTGCCATCGGTCCAAACCTCATTGACTACAAAATGCGCAAGCGGGTTTGTGCAGGTAGCGTCATTATCGCCACATTTTACCTTTTCCGACAAATGGCCCTGGTCGGTAAGTTTTGAGATCCGGTAGTTTTCTCGAAGAGAGGGGATGTAGACATTCCAGTCGAAGCCTTGGGTAATACCCAGCAACGTTGCGGATGTTGAGGTGTATTCCGTGAAATAAAGAGTGTCCCTTTTGCCTATAATAACAGGTTTGGTGCCTGTATAGGTGAAAATTGTAGAGTCCAGGGCTTTGTTGAATTCGCCGATCTTGTACTTTTTCACCGTGATGGTGCGTACATCAAAGCGTACATGGCCTGCTATCGCGATCTTGAGGTTTTCAGCTGTGCAATAGACTTTCTTTTTACAGCAGGCCGAAATGAAGCTAGCGGCTGCTAACCAAAGTATTATCCAAAGCGATCTTTTACCTGTCATCCGGGACAAAGCTACCCTGCATCGCCGTCTTAAAAATAATCTGTTTGTCATATTTATCGTCTTAATACAACGCGAACCAGCCATGTTTTTGTACTTTTTTACGCCCTGCTATTTTGAAAAATCCAAACATATTCTATCTTAGAGCATTATGCATAAGTTACAAGTAGCCGCAGGATTGCTTTTATTGTCACTGGCAGCAAGTTGCACCAGGGAGAACGATATTGTAGAACCCGCTCCGGCGCCGGTTGGCGGCAAAACCGGCAAGATGACGCTCAACATAACACCCCGGCACCACGGTGTTAACATCACCACGGCTACCGTGTACATTCGGTACAATTCGCTGGTATATCCCAAAGCCGACAACAAGTTTGACGATTCTGCCGCGGTAGAGCTCAAAAACAATGTCCCGGTGGCCAGCTTCGACAGCCTTGCGCAGGGGAACTATTTCCTTTATGCGAAGGGCTTTGATCCCGCTCCCAAGGTGAACATGGAAGTTGTAGGCTCGGCAACATTTACTGTTGTCGACACAAGCCAGCTTGTCTACAACACTTTTATCGAGGTGAGTGAGACGGATGGTACGAATCACATAAAATAGTTCTCATCATTACTCAAAAATATACAGCCACCTTCCGGTGGCTTTTTTTATTCGTTTACATTGAACTGCCTCAGGTGGTGCCAGGCATGTTTATACAGCAATTGCACCCACATATTGTAGCCCAGGTCCCCGAAAAACGGGTTGGTGATCGATCTTTCCGGGTCTTCTTCAAACACCTTGAAAAAATGCTCTATTTCGTCTTTTAACTCATCAAGGGCGTCTTCCACGGTAGCCTTTTTCGGTGGTTCGGGCATATCCGGCAGCAACTGGTTCGGGGTGTTTTCCCTAAAAGGTTTTTCGCTGACCAGGAACGCCTGCATCCTCGGCAGGTTTTCCTCAGGCGTTACACAGGCATAGCTTTCGCGGCCATTGGCCTGCCTGAGCGAGTAGCTCATATGTTCGATCATCTGGACAACATTCATTTTGCCCCACGATGGTTTCGTAGAAGGGTCTATACCTCTAAGGCGTTCGATGAGGTCGTTCCTGAGAAAAAAGGCTTTATCACTGATGTTTTCCATGTTTTACAGAAGTTGGCTGATCAAAGATTCCTGTGTTATTCCCTCAGCTTCTGCCTTATAGTTCCTGATCACGCGGTGCCGGAGCACAGGCATTGCCATAGCTTGTATGTCCTCGATGTCGGGGGAGTATTTACCATTCAGCAGCGCATAGCATTTGGCGCCCAATACCAAATATTGCGAAGCGCGTGGCCCTGCGCCGTAGGCAATATATTGTTTGGCTATCGCCGGGGCGGTTGCAGAGGCGGGACGTGTTTTTTGAACAAGCCCTACGGCATATTCGAGGACGTTGTCTGGTACCGGCACCCGGCGCACCAGGTCCTGGAAATAGAGGATATCGTTTGCGTCCAGTACCTTGCTCAGGTCTGTTGCCTGTGCACCCGTAGTGCTGCGCACGATATTCACTTCCTCAGCAAAGCTGGGATAGTCCACCCATATCTGGAACATAAACCTGTCGAGCTGGGCCTCGGGCAGGGGATAGGTGCCTTCCTGCTCTATCGGGTTTTGCGTAGCCAGTACGAAGAATGGTGCGGGCAGCTTATAAACCGTTCCTCCTGCCGTTATGTTGCGCTCCTGCATAGCTTCCAGCAGGGCAGCCTGCGTTTTTGGAGGTGTCCGGTTGATCTCATCTGCCAGTACGATGTTGGCGAAAACCGGGCCCTTGATAAAGCGGAAATGTCTTGATTCGTCCAGTATTTCCGCGCCTACTATATCGCTGGGCATCAGGTCGGGGGTGAACTGGATGCGCTTGAAAGAAAGGTCGAGTACGTCGGCCATAGTCTTTACCAGCAGGGTCTTTGCAAGTCCCGGCACGCCCACCAGCAGGCTATGCCCGTTGCATAAAATGGAGATGATAAGTTTGTTAACCACCTCTTCCTGGCCTACTATCACTTTCCCGATCGTAGATTTTATCTCCTGGAATTTTTCTTTGAGGGCGTTTGCCGCTTCTATATCCGTTGCGTATTGCATCTTTATTTAAATAACGAGGGAAGTTCTATTATTTTGTGTAAACAAACAAATACGGTGTGGCAACAGCAAAAATTTTAAGTTTTTATGTAAATCGCTGTGGGCCTTGTGTATAAATAACTTCGTCTGAAAGAAGGCATTGTGCGAAGGTTTGTGGTAAAAACAATTTACAATGGATTTAACAATACGCGAAGCGCAGCAAAAAGTAGATGAATGGATCAAAACGGTGGGGGTGAGATATTTCAACGAGCTGACCAACCTCGGCATCCTTGTGGAAGAAACCGGGGAACTGGCACGCATCATGGTCCGACAATATGGGGAGCAATCTTTTAAAGAAAGCGATAGGGAGAAGCAGCTTGCCGATGAGATGGCCGATGTGCTCTGGGTGCTTATTTGCCTGGCCAACCAAACCGGGGTAGACCTTACCGATGCCCTGCAAAAGAACTTCGATAAAAAGACCAGGAGGGACGCACAGCGGCACCGCGACAACAAAAAGCTTAAAGATGAGCCATAGTTCATAGATCGCAAATCGTTTGATTGATAGAGTGTATTAGATTTTATATTTTCGTATGTGTTGTTGAAATTTGTTGAATTTTCAAGGGAGCAAGGCCGAATTTTTTCTGCGGGTATGCACTCGCCGGGGCCCGGAACGCGCGCCCCATGCGGGTTGTATGGAACATATCCTTTACTGTTCTTTTTGCCCTTGTTGTTTTCATGACAGTTTTTGTTGTTACCGTGCCGGGTTTGACATTATGGTTCCATCACACCAAGCAGTAATAACAACAAATATACTACTTTTTATTGAATTTATCAAATGTATGATGATCGCATATGTCCGACTAAGAAATCTGAAAAAATCCGTATCTGACATTGTGTATATGATAAATACGCTATATCTTTAGGGATAGTTTCACCTTTAAAA
>CAMPKG010000201.1 GCA_946887085.1 uncultured Sphingobacteriales bacterium | reverse complement strand
ACTAGTTTCACTAAAAGATTCGAAGATGGCAGCAAATATCAGAACACTCACCAAGGCCGAGGAGCAGATAATGCAGGCGCTATGGCAGCTCGGCAAAGCCTTCGTCAAAGACATTGTAGATGTCATGCCCGAACCTAAGCCGCATTATAACACCGTCAGCACGATCATAAAGATACTGGAGGAAAAAGGATTTGTCGATCATGAATCGCTGGGGAAATCGAACCGGTATTTTCCCATTGTCGCTAAAGAGGATTATACCAAGCGCTCGATGAAGCAATTTGTGAAAGGTTATTTCGACGGTTCGTTTGCCAGTATGCTTTCGTTTTTTGCGAAAGAGAAAGACATCTCCGTTAAAGAATTAGAGAACCTGCTCAGCGAACTCAAAAAATCTTCACCCAAAAAATAGTGTTTATGCTTTACCTTGCTCAAGTAATAATATATACTGCCCTTATGTGCCTGCTGTATGTGCTGTTCCTGCGCAACAGGCCGATGCATAGCTTCAACCGCGCTTACCTTTTGCTTGCCGCTACGTTGCCGATAGTCATTCCCTTCATTCAATTGCCGGAAGCCGTTGGCGAAGAAATACGAACTGCAACGGCGATCAGCGCACGTTTGCCGGAGTTTGTTGTTGGGGCTACCAGCCAGCCTGCTTTCACTCCAGAAACAGATCTGGTGTGGCTACTTTATGCAGGTGTAAGCTTTGTGATGCTCGGTATGATGGCGTATAAATGGCTGACTATAAGAAAGGTTATTCGCAACGGGGAGCAACAGCAGGGAGATGGCTGCACGATCGTCACCAATTCAGGTTACGGGCCGGGCAGCTGGTATAAATATATATTCCTTCCTTCGGAAGAAAGTAACGAAGCCGTGATACAACACGAGCTGGCTCACATTAAACTCCATCACACCCGCGATGTGATGCTGCTTAGTATGCTGCAGATATTCTTTTGGCCCAACCTGCTGCTGGTGTGGATCAAAAAAGAGTTGATGCAGGTGCACGAGTTCCAGGCAGATGAGCGTGTTGCAGGTGATGCAAATGATTACGGTCAGCTGATTGTATCCAGCATTTTCAACCGATGCACTTTGCCTACATCTCATTCATTTATTAATCATCCTATAAAACGTCGACTAATGATGTTAAGAAAAAACAACAATAGGTTTTCGAAGATCGCACTGGGCGGTGTTGCGACTGTGGCAACTATGTTAGTAATAATTGTGTTAGTTGGTGTCCAAAGCTGTAAGGAGAAAAAATGGGAAGTAGCACAAACCAATGATGAGCAACCTAAAACAGAGGCGTTGAAGATAGCAGAGAAGATGCCGGAATTCAATGGTGATTATATGGCCTATATGATAGAACATACAAAATATCCCGAGGAGGCGATGGAAAAGAAGATTGAGGGTAGGGTGATGGTAAAGTTTGTAGTCACTGAAAACGGTGAGGTTGCCATGGCAGAGGTAGTGAAATCACCCGATCCATCATTGTCCGAAGCAGCGTTAGAGGTTGTAAACGATATGCCTAATTGGATACCAGGTGAAAATGGAGGGAAAAAAGTGCCGGTATACATGTATTTGCCAGTATCGTTTAAACTTTAGCGAGAAATTACAGAAGGTATACTACGATCCCCGCTACTGGCGGGGATTTTCATTTATGGCAGTTATCAAAGCCCTCCGTTTTGTATCTTGCGCCCGTTATGAGTAAAGAGATCGTTGTCAGCGGCATTCGTTCTACGGGCTACCTGCACCTGGGTAACTACTTCGGCGCCATGCAGAACTATGTAAAAATGCAGGATGAATACAATTGCTATTTTTTCGTAGCCGATTACCATTCCCTCACCACGCACCCCGATCCCAAAGACCTTCGTCAGAATGTGTACAGGGTAGTGGCGGAAAACGTAGCCTGCGGCCTCGATCCTGAGAAAGTGGCGCTATACGCGCAAAGCGACATCCCCGAGATACCGGAGCTTTACCTGATGCTGAATATGCTGGCTTACAAAGGCGAGCTGGAGAAAGTACCCACCTTCAAAGACAAAGTGCGTATGCAACCCGAGAACGTGAATGCAGGCTTACTGACCTATCCTGTGCTTATGACGGCAGACATCCTGATACACAAAGCGGTGAAAGTGCCCGTAGGTAAAGACCAGGAGCAGCACGTGGAAATGGCGCGGAATTTCGCACAGCGTTTCACCAGCCGCTATGGTGAATTGTTTCCTGAGCCTTACCCCTTCAACTACAGCAGCGAACTGATAAAAATACCCAGCCTCGACGGTACAGGTAAAATGAGTAAAAGTGAGCATGGCAATGCAACGCTTTACCTGGCCGATGATGATGATGCCATCCGCAAAAAAGTGATGAAGGCAAAGACCGATGCAGGGCCAACCGAGCACAACAGCGAAATGCCTGATTACATCCAGAATATCTTCCAGCTCATGCACCTGGTATCGAAACCGGAAATGGTAGAGACTTACCGAAGCATGTACAACAACTGCACCATCCGCTATGGCGACATGAAAAAACAACTGGCGGAGGATATGGTGAGCTTCATGGCGCCCATCCGCGAGCGTGCAGCTGATCTGCAAGCTAACGAGAGCAAGATACAGGCGATATTGCAGAACGGCGCCGAAAAAGCCAGGGAAAGCTCATCGAAAACCATAGCGGAAGCCCGCAAGAAGATAGGAATAAATTATTATTAATAATAGTTCCTTCCACGGGGTATTTTAGTGAATAGCGCATTATCTTGTACCCATTAAGATAAGGAGACCATCTGTATTTATGCCTGCGAAAAAGACTCCTAAACACATAGCCGTTGCCGGCAATATAGGTTCCGGAAAAACCACGCTTACAGCACAGCTGGCCAAGCATTATAAATGGCTGGCACATTTTGAGGATAACGAACACAATCCTTACCACGTGGATTTTTACGAGGATAAGCATCGCTGGTCCATCAACCTGAAGTAGTACTACCTTAACAGTCGCCTGAAGAACCTGCAGGAGATACTCAATGGTAAGCAGAGCGTGATACAGGACCGTACTATTTACGAGGATGCTTTCATCTTTGCGCCCAACCTTTATGAAATGGGCCTCATGACCAAACGCGATTTTGAAAACTATTCATCACTGTTTGGTACGCTGCGGCAGATGATAGAGCCGCCGGACCTGCTTATTTATCTCAAAGCTTCGATACCGGCGCTTGTAGACCAGATACAAAAGAGAGGCAGGGAATACGAAGAAAATATTCGCCTGGATTATCTGAAAAGGCTGAACGAGTTCTACAATAAATGGATAGACACCTACAAAGACGGGCCCCTGCTGGTGATCGACGTAGACAATGTGAATTTTGCGGACAAGGATGAGGATTTTGCTGAAGTTGTCCGCAGGATAGACGCCCAGATACACGGCCTTTTTTAGCGGCTGTAACTTTTCCGTTGCCTCCGCGATATAGAAATATACCTGCCAAACTCCCTATATGAGCAACAAGTTTTACTTCGCGGTTTTGCTGATGATCATTGCCATCATCCCTGCTTCCAGTGCAGGCGTGTTGAAGGGGAAGATCACTGATACTAAAGGAGATCCACTCCCATTTGCTACTGTATTTATTCAGGGCACTACCATGGGCACATCTGCTAATGCCGAGGCGCAATACCAGCTTCACCTGCAGCCGGGCACTTACAAAGTTCTGTGCCAGTTCATGGGTTTCAGGCAGGCGTCGTTTAATGTTACTGTGAAGGGCGAGGAAACTATAACACACGATTTTTCGCTGCACGACCAGGCTTTAGAAATGAAGACTGTTGTGGTGAAAGCTAATGCCGAAGATCCTGCATATGCTATCATCCGAAAAGCCATCAAACGCAGGCAGTTTCATTTAGAGCAGGTACAGTCGTTTCAAACATCGATTTACTTAAAAGGTGTGTTTCGCAGCAGGGCGTTGCCTAACAAATTGTTTGGCGTTAAGGTGAATGACAAGGACTCAAGGGAAGCGGGTCTTGATTCGGGTGGTAAAGGAGTGCTGTATTTGTGCGAGCAATATGCTGATTATTACTCAGCCGGTGGAAAGGAACGTACGGTTATTCGTTCGGTAAGGGAAAGTGGCGACCCCAATGGGTTTGGCCTGGATGAAATGCCCCCAATTATTACGTTTTACGCAAATAACGCAGCTCAATGGGAGATATTCAGTCCTCGTGGTTTCATTTCCCCCATCAGTGACAATGCGCTACACTATTACAATTATAGATATGAAGGAGAATTCAGAGAGGGCAAATACACGATCAATAAGATCAAGGTGATGCCCAAGAGAAATCATGAGCCACTATTGCAGGGCGCAATATATATAGTGGAAGATGATTGGGCGATACATAGTTTAGACCTCATCGCGACAAAAAAATCCAACCTCGAGTTTCTTGATACGCTTCGTTTTCAACAAGTACATTTGCCGCTAAAAAAGGACACGTGGGTAATCAAAAGCCAGATATTATATCCAACGATCAAATTTTTTGGGATAGATGCCTCGGGTCATTTTGTAACAGTTTACGATAAGCAAAAAGTTAACGAGAAGATTCCCGACACGATCTTCAACGATAGGATCACCAGCATTTATGAAAAAGACGCGAACAAACGTGATACCTCATTTTGGACGGAAAATCGCCCCATTCCCTTAGAAGATGACGAAACGAGAGATTACAAGGTGAAAGACAGCCTGATGGCTGTTTACAATGATCCGGTCAGGCAGGATTCAATTCGCAGGCGTAACAACCGCTTTCGTATAAGCAGGATATTGAGCGGCGGTATCCGGTATACAGGCAAAGCAAAAAAATGGGGCGTAAGCACGAATTCAATTGCCAACCTGAACCTGGTGAACGTCAATACTGTTGAGGGGTTGAATGTTGCGCCGAAGTTCCATTTTTATTACAGTCCCGATACCGTAAATACATTGCGTGGCAGCTTATATACCCGCTATGGATTTAGTAATACTCATTTCAATGCTCAGGGCAGGCTCAATTACCGCAAATATCAAAAAGATTGGGTAGGCAGGTCGTGGGGAGTAGGTATTGAGGGTGGCAAGTATGCCTATCAGTATAATCCGCAAAGCGCGCTTCCTCCTGTATTCAACACCATAACGACGCTGGTAGGAGGGCGTAACCATATGAAGCTGTACGAGCGATGGAACGGTGCTGCGAGCGTGAATAGGACCTATGGCAACGGACTTCAATGGGCAGTGAAAGCAGGATACCAGAAGCGCCTTCCCTTAAATAACACTACCAGCTATTCGTGGGTGCCCGATGCTGAAAATACATTGACACCAAATTATCCAACGGAACTTAGCTGGGTAAAATGGGAAGAACATAATGCTGCACTTATAGGTGCAGTGGTTTCATACAGGCCGGGATATACTTATACGCAGTACCCTGACTATAAAGAGCCGCGGGGTAGTGATTGGCCTTTATTCACTGCCAGCTATCAGAAAGGAATACCAAATATAGTTGGCAGCAAATCTGATTTTGATAAATGGCGTTTTTCAGTGAAGGATGACATGAGCCTGAAACTATTCGGTACTATGTCTTACGATGTAGCTGTTGGCGGATTCCTGAATAAGAATTACGTGAGCCTGCCCGATCTCATGCATCTGACCGACAATGAAATAGTGCTTGCTGCTCCATATTTGCGCAGTTTCCAGATGGCGCCGTATTACCGGTATAGCAATACAGAGAGCATATATGGAGAATTGCATCTTGAATACTATCTCAAAGGTTTCCTAAGCAACAAAATACCCTTGTTGAGGCAAGCCAAGTGGTATCTTGTAATGGGTACAAATACTTTCTACGCCAGCGATAAAAATTATTATACAGAAGCTTTTGCCGGTATTGATAATCTTGGATATAAGATATACCGTTTTCTGAGGGTAGATGTGGTCCATTCATGGGACCATCTTAATCGCCAGTCGACCGGTATACGGGTAGGCCTGAATCTGTTGGGACTCAGCTCTGTGAGCCTGGGCGGTATTGTTGATGAGGAGATGTAATCTTATTGTTTGTAGATGCGTCTTAGCAGATCTAATAAAGGGCAGGTCATAAACGTAGTTACCAACGCCATCACCACCATCATCGTGAAAATTTGGGGAGAGAGAATACCGAGATCATAGCCGATGTTCAGAATGATCAGTTCCATTAATCCTCGAGTGTTCATAAGTG
>CAMPKG010000200.1 GCA_946887085.1 uncultured Sphingobacteriales bacterium | reverse complement strand
ATTAAAATATGGCGGGCAACCCGTCAATTACCTTTAATTTTGAACCGTGAGCCCGCGGAATTGACCGGAACAGAAAAAGACGAAAAATCGAAACATGACAGATTTCAGGCCCAGCCGTTTCCAGATTCTTCCTGTAGTTGTAAAGAACCTGATCATAATAAATTCCCTTATTGCACTGGCGCAATTCGTGCTGGGCAAAACGGGCATAGACATAGCCGACCATTTCGGTCTCCATTACTGGAAATCAGAATATTTTAAACCCTGGCAGTTTTTAACGCATATGTTTCTGCACGGCAGCTGGAATGATGTGAACGGAACGATCATGCACCTGTTCTCCAACATGTTTGCGCTATGGATGTTCGGCAGCATACTGGAAAATGTCTGGGGACCAAAGCGCTTCATCATTTTTTACCTCGTTTGCGGGTTGGGAGCAGCAGTCCTGCACCTTGGGGTGGTTGCGTACGAATTCCGCACGATAGAGAACGCATTTATGGCCTATCAGCAAAACCCTACCGTCGATCAGTTTGGGCTATTTCTCAAACAGCATGTTCGTCCGAGTATGGGCAACCCCCTCAGTATTCAGCTTTACCAGATAAAGGAAGTATGGGAAGCATCGCCGTCGGCGGGGTTTTCTAACGAATCTGTATCCGCCATCAATCAGTATCTTTTCGGTACAACTTATGAGCAACGATATTTTCCTGGGATCTACGACGAAGCAACAGTAGGCGCTTCAGGTGCCGTGTTCGGAATATTGTTCGCTTTCGGTTATCTGTTTCCCAACACTTTGCTTTACCTCTATTTCCTGGTGCCTATCAAGGCAAAATATGTGGTGGCCGCCTATGCTCTTTTCGAGCTGTACGCCGGCATTCGTAATTCGGCAGGTGATAACATCGCGCACTTCGCCCACCTTGGCGGTATGCTGGTGGCATTTATATTGTTAAAGATCTGGAACAAGCGTAACAGGCAACATTTTTATTGAGTAAATTAGAAGAGTATGAAGACCATGCCCCGGCGTCCATTTTCATCATCCATTCCCTCTTATAATCAGAATGCAGTTTTGCAGCTGATAGTAGCGAGCGGTATAGGTTTTGTATCCTACCATCTTGCCCGCATCATCTTATTGATCGTGGATGCGCAACCCGAAACTTTCCCGACGATATTTACACACAAGGCGGGGCTGCCGCATTTCGATATGTTTGCACAAAAATTCTGGACAGTTCTCATTTATGGCTGGGTGCATAATGGCTTCTGGGAGTTGTTCACAAACATGGTCTGGATGTATTGCTTTGGCTCGGTGGTACAGGCTTTGGTGGGTTATAAACAGATCATTCCCATATTCATTTACAGCATGGTTATCGGCGGGCTGTTTTATGAATTTTCCCAGTTGATACCGGGAGGCTTTTTTGTCACCAGGCCATTTTTGTTCGGGGCGCAGGCATCGATAGTAGCACTGGCCGTAGCCGCACTGACGATCGCTCCGGGATACCGTTTTTATCTTACACCTACTTTCAGCATACCATTGGTTGCATTGGCCTGTATATTTTTCGTACTCATTATTATCGGTTCTGACCTCCAGGGGCCATCGCTGTTTCTTTTGACGGGTGGTGCGCTCACAGGATATTTATACATAAAGCTCCTGCAAAACGGCAACAGGCCCGGCCACTGGATGTATGCCATTTTTGAAAAAATGGATAGCATGGCAACACCGGATGAATACGCGGCAAGAAACCGCAAAGGAAAGCGAAGCGAGGTGCTGAGCAAAGCAAAACAAGCAAGACAGGACGACCTGCAAAAAAGGATCGACGATATACTCGACAAGATCAACCAGCATGGCGTCAATTCATTAACCCAGGAGGAGAAAGAAATTTTGCTGCGGGCCGGTAAAGAAGATAATAGAAGGTGAGCAACAACAGGCCAAACCTCTTAAGCAGGCTTTTTAGTCACGCTGTGTACCTGGTAAACGTTGGTGCTGCGCTTTGGTTAGGCTTATGTATTCTCGCTGCATTTCTTAGTCCCGCTTATGTGCCCTACCTGGCATTTTTTAGCCTTACTACGCCTTTTGTAATTATTATCAACGTCGTCTTCGTGTTTCTCTGGTTGTTTTCCAGCCGCAAACTGCGTTCGTTGTTATCATTCCTTGTATTGCTTGCCGGTTACAAAGTGGTCGCAACCGTTTTTGGCTTAAATTATTTCGGCAGTAATGATATGACCCGCCGTGCAACCACGATCAAGATCGTCAGCTGGAATGCGCACGGGATGGGTATTTTCAATCGCCCGCAGAACAAACAGTTCGACGCACAGATACTTGAATTCCTGAAAGAAGAAAATGCGGACATACTTTGTGTCCCTGAGTTTTCCATTTCCAAAAAGGACGCACTCAAACCATACGCCGGGGATATTATCGACAATGGCCATTACATCGACTATCGCTTCAATCCCGACAATAGCCTGAACAATAAGGTTTATCTCGGCACAGCTGTTTTTTCAAAATACCCATTCAAAAATTATGAAACACACGAGCTGGGTGAGAATATTTATATGATGCAGGGCGATATAGAGTTGTCCACGTCCAAAATGATCCGCGTTTATTTTGTGCACCTGACCACATTTGGGCTCAGCGATAAGGACAAAGAATACATCGACGAGGCTAAGAGGAATAAAACAGAAATAGAAGACGATATACAAACCTCTAAGTCGTTTGTCAAAAAATTTAAAAATGCCTTTGTAAAACGCGCCGGCGAGGCCGACAAAGCAGCGGCTATTATTGCAACAAGTCCGCACCCGGTGATACTTTGCGGTGATTTTAATGACCTCCCGGGGTCTTATACCTATACCAAACTAAGGGCTGAGCTGAATGACGCTTTTGTTGAGAAGGGTACCGGCCTGGGTCGCACATATAATCGCATTTCCCTCACATTGCGCATAGACCATTTTTTCTACGACCCTGCAGGCCTGCGCCTGGTTGGCTTTGAATGTCCGTCGACGGGGCTTTCAGACCACAATCCTATTATCACAAATTTTGAAATAAACCCTGCACCTCGTCGCTAAGCCTTATTTTTGCGCTTATTTTGCAATATGCCGGATCTCTATATTTATAACTCGTACACCCGACAGAAAGAGAAGTTCGAACCCATTACTCCCGGATATGTGGGCCTCTATGTCTGTGGGCCTACCGTTTCAGGCGAGTCGCATATGGGCCATGCAAGGCCTTATGTCACCTTCGATCTTGTGAACCGCTACCTGCGGCACCTTGGCTACAAAGTGCGCTATGTACGTAACATCACGGATGCCGGCCATTTTGAAGAAGAAGGCCGCGAGGCGGAGGATAAAGTGGCTACCAAAGCAAAGCTGGAAAGGCTGGAGCCGATGGAGCTGGTGACGAAATACACCAACCTGTTCCATTGGGCCATGAGGTTGTTCAATAACCTGGAACCAAGTATTGAGCCAACGGCAACCGGCCATATCATAGAGCAGATAGACATGATCCAGAAGATCATGGAGAAGGGTTACGCTTACGAAAAGAACGGCTCGGTATATTTTGATGTAAAAAAATATGCGGCCGACTATCCTTATGGCAAGCTATCGGGCCGCGTGCTGGATGAATTGCTGGAAACCACCCGCGACCTCGAAGGGCAGGACGAAAAGAATAATAAAGTGGATTTCGCGTTATGGAAGAAAGCGCCTGTCGAACACATCATGCGCTGGAACAGCCCCTGGGGCGAAGGTTTTCCCGGCTGGCATATAGAGTGCTCTGCGATGAGCAGTAAATATCTTGGTGAGACCTTTGATGTACATGGCGGCGGCATGGACCTGCAGTTTCCGCATCATGAGAGCGAGATCGCACAATCGACCATCGCGCATGGCCATCCGCCGGTGCGTTACTGGATGCACAATAATATGATCACCATCAACGGTAAGAAGATGGGTAAGAGCTATAACAATGTTATCAAACTGAGCGAGCTCTTCACAGGTGATCACCCGATACTTGAACAGGCTTATCATCCCATGGTGATCCGTTTCTATATTCTGCAAACGCACTATCGCAGCACGCTCGATTTTTCGAATGAGGCATTGCTGGCTTCCGAAAAAGCGTTCCGCCGTTTATGGGAAGCATACGAGGTATTGCAGAAGTTGAAACGTAACGAAGGGGCTGCAAGCGATGTGACCCTTGATGCAGAGGTTCAGAAATGGTGCGCAGAGTGCGAGGAATTTATGTGCGATGACCTGAACACGGCAAAAGTGATCGCGAACCTGTTTGAGATAGCGCCCGTTATCAACGGTATTAAAGGGGGGCAGGTGAAAGCAGATGCACTGTCGGCTGACACATATGAACTGATGCTGGCAACCTTCAAAACGTACCTTGAAGATATTATGGGGATGCAGGCATTACAGGTACAGCAAAACAATAAGCTGGAACAGGTGCTGTCGCTGCTGATCGAAATGAGAAAAGAGGCCCGCACGCGTAAAGACTTTGCTACATCAGACCAGATACGTAACAGGCTGGCTGAAGCCGGCATACAGCTGAAGGATGAGAAGGACGGCACCGTCTCTTATACAATTGATTAAAACTAGATGAAGAACCTTTCCAAATTGCTGCGCTATCTGGGCGATTATAAAGGCCGGATAGCGCTCTATTTTGTAACGATACTGCTGTCGGTGGTGTTCGCGCTGTTCTCGTTCGGCATGCTGTGGCCGGTGCTGCAGGTCCTGTTCGTGGGCAGGCAGGAGATCGCTACAGCCAGCAGTATCGTTGCAAAGGTGACCGGTTATGTTAATGGTGTTATCCTGGCATACGATAAATCAACAGCGCTGACCTATGCAGTATTGATCGTCGTTGCCTTTACTATCTTGAAAAATCTCTTTGTCTATTTATCGCTGCGCATTCTTAATCCTATCCGCAACGCTATACTCCGCCGCCTGCGCAATGAAATGTTCAGCAAGGCGCTGAGCCTGCCGATAGGTTTTTTTACAGAGGAGCGTAAAGGCGACCTGATATCAAGGATGACCAACGACATTACTGAAGTTGAAATATCGGTGATGAGCGTTCTGGAAACGATCATTCGTGAACCGCTCACTGTAATACTTACTATTACATCGATGTTGCTGATCAGTCCGCAGCTCACTTTATTCCTGTTCATTTTCCTGCCGGTGGCAGGTCTTATTATCGGCCGCATCGGTAAATCGTTAAAAAAGCCGTCGAACCAGGCGCAGGAAAAATTAGGGGAAATGCTGGGCGTGATAGACGAGACACTGGTGGGTATGCGTGCAGTGAAAGCATTTAACGCCGAGAAACATCAGCACTTGCGGTTCACTCAGATCAATAATAACCTGATGCGCCTGAAGAACAACCTCGCTGCAAAGCGGGAGCTGGCCTCGCCTATTTCAGAAACACTTGGCATCATGGTAGTGGGCATTATACTATGGTATGGCGGGAGGTTGATATTTACAGGTGAATCTTCACTTACAGGCCCCGCGTTCGTAGCATACATTGGTTTCTTCTACCAGATCATTAATCCGCTGAAAAATCTTTCAACTGCGTTATATAATGTTCAGAAAGGCGCGGCCGCGCTCGACAGGATAGAATATTTCCTAAACGCCGAGAATACGGTAAAAGAAATACCTGCGGCTAAATCCATTAAGACATTTGAGCGCGCCATTGAATTTAAGAACGTCCATTTCAGCTATGGTAACAAGAAGATACTGGAAGGCATCGACCTGACCATTCAGAAAGGGAAAATGGTAGCGCTTGTTGGTGCATCTGGCGCAGGAAAATCGACATTAGTTGACCTGATACCCAGGTTCCATGACGTGACTGACGGTGAAATATTGATCGATGGGATCAACCTTAAAGAATACAAGCTATATGAACTGCGCAGGCTGATGGGTGTGGTAAGCCAGGAACCCATATTGTTTAACGATACCATCTACGACAATATAACCCTGGGCACCGGTGGTGTAGGCCAGAAACAAGTAGAGGAAGCTGCGCGCATAGCGCATGCGCACAATTTCATTCAAAACAAGGCACAGGGCTACGACACGATAGTCGGCGATCGTGGCGCAAAACTCAGCGGCGGTGAGCGTCAACGGGTCACCATTGCGCGAGCGGTACTGAAGAACCCGCCGATACTTATTCTCGACGAAGCAACTTCTTCTCTCGATACAGAAAGCGAGCGTATTGTGCAGGACGCCATCAACAAGCTAATGCAAAACCGAACCTGTATCGTTATCGCTCACCGCTT
>CAMPKG010000199.1 GCA_946887085.1 uncultured Sphingobacteriales bacterium | reverse complement strand
ACGTTATCTTCTTTCAGAAAAGCTTCAAGTTTTACCAGCCTGGCGCCCGAATATTTCAGCGAGTTATTCAACGCTTCTTTAAAGATCATGATCAGGTTGCGGCTGACGTCCATGGGCAATCGGTATCTTTTCCATCGTTCATCCGTGCCTACAAATACGAAATCCACGTCTGTATCCTGAAAGAGGTCAACACCAAAATCGCGGATACGGTGCAGTATTTCGTAAAGATTGTCGTTCGAAGGCTTCAGCGACCAGAGTATATCACGTGTGCCGCTATAAAGCAACCCGGTGTTTTCCTGTATCTGCTCCAATAGCCGTTTAGTGTCTGCAGTCGGGTTGATTATTTTTTCGCGCAGTACATTGGCGAGTACGTTGATGCGTGTGAGCTTGTTGCCTATTTCGTCATGAAAATCTTCCGCAGTACGCTGACGTATCTTGGCTTGTTCCTCCCTGCGTAATTTTTCCATCAATGCCAGCCTGTTCTGCTTGCGTTTATTTACTATGTACTGTATCAGCACGCCGAGCATGATACACGCAAACAGGATGATGAGTTTGAACCAGCCTGTTTGCTGAAAGGGGGTGATGATCTCAAATGAATATTTTAGTTCTTTGACCTCGCTGTCGCCTGATACAGCTGCGACACGAAGGGTATAGTTACCCGAAGGCAGCGCGGAAAAGGTTACAGTATTTACCGACGACCATTCAGACCACGGCGCGTCTAACCCGTCCATTTTATAGCGGTAGCGAACCTGCTCAAGGCCGCTAAGCGAGATGGCCTGAAAGGTGAAGGTGACGTTGTTCTTGTTTGGCGGTAGCCTTAGCTTTTGGGGTACTCCATACCATGCGTCCTTAGATTCGTAGTAGCTGCTGTCGATATTGCTTTCCCCAAATAATTTTACCGATTGCAGTACTACGCTGATCGGCTGTGCTGTGGTTGCTTTGGATTGAGGCCTGTAGTGCAGCGCGCCATTTGTTGTGCCAAACCAAAGGCTGCCATCAGGCATTTTTATAACGGCATCGTGGTTGCTTTCCATGCCCGCTACACCCTGGTTTTTTCCGAAGAAGGAAATTACCGGCCTGCCTTCGCGCATGGTGATGCGGTGTATACCATAACCTGTACCTGTCCATACATTTCCGTTATTATCAGTTATAATATTATAAATGAACTCGGACTGCAGACCATTGCTCTTGTTAATGGTAAACGCCTTTTTTGTTTTCAGGTTATAGGCCACTATGCCATTGTCGCTGGAGCCTATCCATAGCTCGTCACCTCTCAACGTAAAGCACTGTGCCGTAATACTGTCAGCGATCGTATTCGTGGTAAAGTCGGAAACTTTATTGTCTTTAAAAGTTTTGATGCCATCATTCGTTGCCATCAGAATGGAGCCGTCGCCCGTCTGGATAAAATCCATTACCGCCGTATTAGGCAGATCGAGGCGATAGAAGATATTATTGTCGTAGTACATCGCACCATTCACAAAGCCGACAAACACACGTGCGCTATCGTCAACAAAGAGCGAGGTGATAGCATTAGAAGGTAGCGTTGGCACACCAAACGAACTGAACGTCGCGCCGTTGTACTTCCAAAGCCCTGCGCCGCGGGTACCAAACCAGACTTCCGATCCTTTTTTCGTCTTCCTGATTTTGATAGCCGTGATGGCCGGCGCCGGGCTGAGCGGCAATGTGATGGCATACACTGTCCCATTATCATACAGGAAGAGGCCTGCATCATAGGTGCCCACATACATCCTGTTGTTGCTGGTGGCAGCTATGCTCATCACCTGTGCGCTTGGTAAGCCCATACTTTCATCTAGCACCGTGAAGAAAGTGCCGGAATACCGGAATATTCCTTGTCCATCTGATGCAAGCCAAACGTTTCCCTCCACGTCGGTCAGCGTGCTGGTGATGGCATTATCGCTGAGGCCATTGCGTTTGTTATAGTATTGAAGGCTGCTGTCTTTCACCCGTACTGCCCCTGAGCTGGTACCTATCCAGTAGTCGCCATTTGGTGTTTCAGATATGGAACGAATGGTTGGAAGGAAATAGGACGGTTGTCCGTTGAAAGACATGATCCTTATACGGTTGCCTGCCAGCTCATACAAACCTGCATTCGTTGCCAGCCACATTCTTTTCTTACTGTCGCGATAAAACGAAATGACCGTTGGTTGCGTCACCATCCCCGGTTCGGCAAACAACAGGCTATCCCATTTTTTGTTCTCGTAGCGGTATATCACACCGCCGGTTTTAGCGATCCAGAGTGTTTTGCCTTCAGGGTGTATTGCGGAAACAAAACCGTTTTTATCCGGTATTTCGGCATAAGAAACTTTTCCTTTGCTGATGTGGTACAGTTTGCCACCGGCGCGGAACCAGACAGTATTGTCGGCTGCGATCTTTATTTCGGCAACAGAGGAGGCATTGGTATTATCTTTCGATTCGAAAATGTAATGTTTGAAACGCCTGCCGTTGAATTCAGATAAACCTTTTGGCCCGCCGATCCACAGGTTGCCATTCCTGTCGCTGGCAATCGTTTGCACGGTATTGCTCAACATGCCGTCGCGTACGGAGTAATTCGTGAAGCTCTTTCCGTCGTAGCGCGAAAGGCCGCCCAGCGTGGCTACCCAGAGATGTCCGTATTTGTCCTGCACCATGCCCGTTGCCTGCGACTGGATCAGCCCACTTTCCACATTCAGGTTGAAGAAAGGGTATCGCTGTGCGTGTGCGGTGAAGTTGCCGCAGCAGAGGATGATGTATAATGCACTGATCTTTAAAGCGTATATCAGCCGGTTGTTGTCCATTTCGATAGTGAAATTAATCTATTTAAATCTTCGTGCCGGGGTTGGGTTCTAATCAGCAGTTGGTAAATCACCCTTTTTGGGGGGTGTTATAAAAATGCAAATCACCCACAGTGGGGGTAGAGGCAATACTGTTAGCGGAAATACATTTGAGATGAAACTCAGCTTCATGAAGAATCAATTGGTTTTTGTCCTTTCGCTTGTTCTCTTTCCACTGTTGGCATTTTCAACACCCGGCAATATCTCGGGCAGGGTAATTGATAATGAGGGCAAACCTCTTGCAGCTGCAAACGTGGTACTGCTGAAGGCCGGGAACAACGCACTGGTTAAAGCCGATCTGACAAACGACAACGGATCATACAGTTTCGAAACGCTGGAGAACGGGCAGTACGTGCTGAAGATTACCATGACAGGCTTTGATCCGTATACGTCCGATAAGCTGACAATAGGTATTGATAATGTTGCAATGCCGGAAGTAGTGCTGAAGGCAAAATCAACAACTCTTAAGGAAGTGGCAGTACGCGCGCAAAAACCGCTGATTGAGATACAGGCTGATAAAATAGTCGTGAACGTGGAAAATAGCATTGTCAGTGCAGGTTCATCGGCGTTGGAGATATTGGCGCGTTCTCCCGGCGTGCGTGTCGACCAGAATGATAATATCAGCCTGAAAGGCAGGCAAGGGGTTAATGTCATGATCGATGGCAAGATCACACCTATGTCGGGAACCGACCTGGCGAATGTGCTGAAGGCAATGCCCGCCAGCAGCATAGATAAAATAGAGCTGATAAGCAATCCGGGATCGAAGTATGACGCCGCAGGTACAGCCGGTATCATCAACATACGTACGAAGAAGGATCAGCGAATTGGATGGAATGGCAGTGTCAGTGCTTCTTATGCGCAGGGGGTATATCCAAAGTACAATGCCGGCATTAACCTGAACTATCGAAATCGCAAAGTGAACCTCTTTGGCAGTTATAGCTACGGACATCGCTATTGGTACAATCACCTGATGCTGGACAGGAGATTCTACGATACTTCGGTAAACGACAATGCTAAGAAATTGTTTACCTACGACCAGGATAACTATGCTCTGTTCAATTTCAGGAATCATATTACATCTGCCGGTGTTGATTATAGCATTGGGAAGAATACTACCATTGGTTTATCAGGGTCGGCAACTACCAATAATTTTGAACCGAAAGCAGACAACCGTTCAAGGGCGCTGGGCGCAAATGACGAACTGCTGTATTATTTCAACACAACGGGCCGCCACGACAATCACTTCTATAACTACTCCGGCAATTTCAATCTGCGTCATACTATAGATACTTCCGGTAAAGAGCTGAGTGCGGATGTAGACTATGCTGCCTTTGGCAGCCAGAGTTACCAGAATTTTATAACTGAATACATGAAACCGGAGGGTGGTAGTTACCTGCCTGATTACTACATGAAGAGCGACCTGAAAGGAGTAACTCAAATACGTTCGGCGAAGGTTGATTATACACACCCGTTAAAGAACAAAGCCAGCTTCGACGGGGGCATTAAAGCCAGCTCTGTAACAGCTGATAACAAACCTTTGTTCTTTGAGCAGGTAGCAGGAGTATACCAGCTCGACACTACGCGAAGTAACCACTTTATCTATAATGAGAACATTAATGCCGCATATGTGAATGCGAAAAAAGATTGGGAAAAATGGGGAACCCAGATCGGCCTGCGTGTTGAGAATACCAATGCAGAATGGGAACAAAAGGCAACCAACGAGAAATTCAATACCAGTTATACGCAGTTCTTCCCCAGCTTCGCCGTTCAGCGCCATGTCGATCCGAAAAACGATCTGGGAGTCACGCTGAGCAGGAGAATACAAAGGCCCAATTATCAGCAGCTAAATCCGTTTAAACGCTTTATTGATAGAACGACATATGCTGCAGGTTATCCTTATATCCGTCCCGCGCTGTCGTACAATGTCGAGCTGTCGCACACCTATAAGCAAAGATTTGTGACCACGCTCACATACAGTGTGACCGATGACGTTATCACAGAGGTGATACAACCCAGCGATGACGAGGATTCTGTAACTGTGCAAACGAATAAGAACCTCAAACGTATGAACTTCTATGGCATCAGTGGCTCATATTCTCCGCAGATCACCAAGTGGTGGAGTAACGTCACGAACTTCAATGTTTATCACGCTCACTACGAAGGCGACGTCGCCAATACAGCTTTAAGTGCCGGTCGCCCTACTTTTGATGTATATACGAACAATACCTTCATTCTTCCCATGGATATGTCCGCTGAACTGGGCTTGTTTTACCAGGCGCAGCAACTCTATGCTTATATGGATGTAAACCCGGTATGGTCGCTGAATGCGGGGCTGCAAAAGAACTTCTGGGATAAAAAAGCTACCATTCGTCTCAACATACAGGACATTTTCTGGACGAGTTATCCAAGCGCTACATCAACTTACACGGGCTACCAGGAAGACTTCGTTGCAGAACGTGATACAAGGCAGGCGACGGTTGCATTTACTTATCGCTTTGGTAAGAAGACCGTTGCACCCGTACGCAGAAGGCAGGGTGGTGCGGAAGATGAAAAACGCCGGGCTAATGCCGGCGCTTAAAAAGATAAATCGCTTATGATAAAATAACTGTAGTCTTACAGCAATAAATCCCTCCGGTGTCGTATCCTGAAACCAAATTACCGGAGGGCTTTTTATTTCTTCTAGTCGGGAATATTCATCCAGTCCATTGCATTTTTGTACAGCATCTTTTCCACGGTTGACGCGGAGAAGCCATCCATACTTTCTATCAGCTTGCCGGGGTGATGTTCACCAAGTGGAAACGGATAATCGCTACCCAGGCAAATCTTATGCTCACCAACCACTTCTGTGATATAGGTCAGCGCTTTTGGATCGTGTACAAGGGAATCTATCCAGAACTTACCGAGATATTCGCGCGGGTTCACGTTATTGTCTATGGCGCACAGGTCAGGACGGACGTTGAAGCCATGTTCAATGCGGCCAATGGTGAACGGAAAACTGCCGCCGCCATGAGCGAACGCCACACGCAGTTTCGGATATTTTTCGAAGATGCCGCCGAATATCATTGATGAGATGGCGCGTGCTGTTTCAGCAGGCATACCCACCAGCCAGGGCAGCCAGTATTTCTGGATGTGCTCTTCGCCCATCATCTCCCATGGGTGTACGAAGATGCAGCAGCCAAGTTCTTCCGCAGCCTGCCAGAAGGGATGGAAATATGGATCGCCAAGGTTTTTGTTATTGATGTTGGAGCCTATTTCCAGCCCCGGCATCCTCAGCTCTTTCACGCATCGCTCCATTTCTTTGATAGCGAAGTCTATATCCTGTAGAGGAACAGTTCCGATGCCAATAAAACGTTCGGGGTGATGATCGCAGCATTGCGCTATATGATCGTTGAAGAAACGAGAGGTTTCCAATCCATGCTCCGGCTTCGCCCAGTAGTTGAACAATACAGGAATGGTAGATAGCACCTGTTTACTCACCTCAGTCATATCC
>CAMPKG010000198.1 GCA_946887085.1 uncultured Sphingobacteriales bacterium | reverse complement strand
ATAATAAAGATGAGTCGATAAGCGGGCATAGGAAGGTTTTATTCAAATAAAGATAACTAATTCAGCACAATCGCGGTTTGTATTTTTATATGTCGTCTTATTATTGTATCTTTGTTATAAATAAAAGGCCATGAAAAACTTTATTCCTCATCTCAGCTCAAATCCTTTTCCAGGCTCCACGCCCGCATTCGGTAGTTCCTTTGTACACTTTTGTCAAAAACCTCGCCTCCAAAAAAAAACTATGACAAATTGATACATTTCTATTCAAAAATTTCAAAACCAGCCCTGGTGGCCGTTTTCAGCGGATGAAAATTGACAAGCTTTTTAGGGGGATTGATACAAAACTTAGCCAGGGTTTAATCATTCTATACAAGAATTCGCAGGGGAGGAATGGCGGTGAAAATTATTTTTTTTAAAAAAACCTTGTCAAACCTTGTCAATCCTTGTCAACAAAGAGAGAAAATCATTATAAATGAGAACAAGTCTGCTTGTTACATTAACTGCTTCAGTACATTTGGATATTCAAAACCATAACAACAATGATCGCATTTCTGGGTACAGGTTTATTAGGCGCCAACTTCACCAAAGCGCTGCTGGCAAAAGGCCATAAAGTCAATGTGTGGAACCGCACGTCTGCTAAGGCCAAAGTGCTGCAGGCAGAGGGGGCAGTGGCGCACGAGACACCTGCCGATGCTGTGAAAGGTGCAGAACGCATACACCTTACCCTTATGGACGATGCTACCGTAGATGAAGTACTGGAGCAGGCAGCACCGGGGATAGCACCGGGCGCTTTCATCATAGACCATACCACCACTACCGCCAAAGGCGCAATAGAGCGCACACAACAATGGGCGGAGCGTGGTATCAACTACGTACATGCACCCGTGTTCATGGGGCCGGTAAATGCCCTGGATGGCTCGGGTTATATGCTGGTGTCGGGAGATCAAAGCATCATCGGCAAAGTGCTGCCATGGATAGAACCAATGACGGGCAAGGTCATCAACTTTGGCGATACGGTGGGCAAGGCCGCAGGCATCAAGCTTATAGGCAACCTCTTCCTGCTCACACTCACAGGAGGTGTCAGCGATATGCTGGCGCTGGCCAAAGCGCTTGATATCGACAGCAGCGATATCGTATCGCTGTTCAGCGAATGGAACCCGGGGGCAGGGGCGCCTGCCCGCCTCAAGCGTGTGATAGCCGCCAAATGGGATGAACCAACCTGGGTACTGCAGATGGCCCGCAAAGACGCACGCCTGATGATGGAAGAAGCTGCTAACGGTAATAAGGAATTGGTAACGGTACCTGCCATAGCACAGGAGATGGACCGCTGGCTGGATAAAGGCTATGCGCATAAAGACTGGACAGTGATAGCGGCGGATAATGTGTAGTGTTTAAAAAGGGAAAACCGGCGCAGGGGCCGGTTTTCTATAGGGGCTGTTATGATTTTCGATTATTGGTAATAGAACTTCAGGCCCGATCCTTTACCGCCATCTTTTGAGATAGCGTAGTTGTCGGAATTGTACTGGTGGGTGTTGGTGTAAGTACTGCCGTCTTTCACCTTCTCTTCCGATACATTCTCGGTGAAGAATTCGCCCATGTCGAGATAGTACAGCATTTTGCTGTTGCTACCCAGCGATGAATAGGGGTTCTTCTTACCATCAAAGGTGAAACTGCTCTCCGTTACCATCACCGGGCTGAAAGTCAGGCTTTCGTGCTTGCTTGTTGCGGGGTTCTTGCTGGTGCCGCTGTAAGTGTACGTTGTACGGGATACGATGCTGGTAGGTTTGTCTACCTCGGATGTTTCTTCTTTGGTAAGCCTGTTGTCGCTGTCGTAGGCGTACGTATAGGTAGTCACCATACCGCTGGCGGTATAGGTAGTTTTGACAACATTGCCGGTCGCGTCGTAGTCGAACTGCCATTTGCGCGCGCCTGTATCCTGGAATTTGCCTTCCACAGTAGCTATGCGTCCGTTACCATCTTTTGAGAATGTGGTAAGTTTCAGCAGCGGCTTGTTTGCAGTGCTGAAGGTGTTGATAGCCATAATATCGCCTGATGAGTTCACTTCTATGGCGCGGATAGTCACTTCGGTGTTACTGCTAACTGTCCAGTAGTTCACTTTGGTCAGGTATTTACCGCTGGGAGTAGGCGTAGGGCTGGGGTTCGGATCGGGCTGATCTTTCTTTTTGCAGGCCCCAAACAGCAATGTGGTGGCTGTAAAGACCGTGAGTAGTTTTTTCATATACCGGGGGGATTTTGATAAGGCAAACTTACCCCTGGCCGGACCGTTGCCCAATACCGTCTTTACCGTATTTGTATATACCCACCAGCACGGATACACCGGGCCTTAAGGTGACGAAGATCAGGGGAAATAGCTGAGGGCGGTCACCAGAACTGGTTGCCAATAGGGGGAAATTTACAAGATGAACCTGATAACGTTTTTTGTGATAGAGGTGATAAACGCGCTCGTTAATGGCTGGAAGCATGGCAAACGTGCATTCACCGAAAAAGAGCTGAAGCAGGTAAACCGCTAGCCGGTGTGCCTGTGTTGTACATTGTGGCTGCGCATGTAATCGCCGAGGTTGCGGTAAGTGAGCCCGCCGTTAAAGCCATTCTCCACTACCAGTATCACATCGAAGAATGGTACCTTGTAGAAGTTCAGCGCTTTCAATGGGTCTTTACAGTCGGCATAGTAGTGGAGGAAGATCCATTTGTTGATGGCATCGTGCGGGGCTACCGCCACGCATTTGACAGTCCCCAGCGGTTCGTCCGCCTCGTAGTATGTCTGTCCCTCCAGCCATGAGTATTCCAGGGCAATATTTGCTGCATCGCCTTTGCTGAGCGGATCTGTGGGTAAGTTGTGAACGATAGGCGCCTGTCTCATAACTTATGCTTTTTAAGTGAGCCTATTGAACCCCATGGCCTGGGAATGCTTTCGGCTTTAGCATATTATAATCAGCGCTTGCGGAGTAGAAATACTGTTACAGACTTAAGAAAGATACAAACAGGCTGAACAAACAAAAACAATATCCGGCTTCGTAAGCAATGGAGCGATGCGGGGCAAACCACGCTGCTTCATGTGCTATATAAAGGTAGCAAAATAAGAGGCGGTGGCAAATAAAATTTTGATTAAGAAATTATTGCCGCTAACGGATGAGCCGGGGAATCTTGGGCACGAAATTTTTGCTGTTAGAGAAAATAGTAGTTATGGCAAACAGGCAAAATCCAAGAGACAACCGCAACCTCGGCAGTGACCGCCGACGTGTGGCAGGCGGACAGGAACATGAAGTGCGTTACCTGGCAGAGCAGCTGGACTGCTCGACGGAAGATGTAGAAAATGCGATACGAGAAGTGGGCAACAGCAGGCTGAAGATCCAGCAGTACATCAAAAACAAAAAGCGATAAAGGCTGTATAATGAATTGAATGCGCTGGCACAGTCCGGCGCATTTTTGTCTTCCTTCCCTTTAACAGGACCCTAATGAATGCTGGCATGATTCTGAGATATTATAGGCGGAAACATATTAAAGCTCAGCGTTGTGATTGTCTGTAATAGTGTAAAAGGGCTGGGCTAAGGCCGCGCAAGTCGTTGTGCGGCTTTTTTAGTAATATGCACCCGGTAATGATTATCAGGCATATACACCACGGGAATTTCGTACCTTGTATCCACTTAATTGATAAATGGCCGCGCCAGGCAAAACTTATAGCTCAGGATTGTCGATAAGATGAGAATATTAGGACTGCTTCTGATGTTGATCTTACCGCTTGGCGGCCTGTTTGCCCAGGACTGTCAAAACCAGTTTCGCCTTGTAGAAGGGGTGTACTACCTGGATGCATCCGAGTACTACCGGCAAAAACAACGTGAGGTATTTATCCGCGACCTGGAGAAATACAATTCTTTTCCCGAGTTGCAACCCGAGCCAGACTGGAACGAGCTATGGGGACGTACCATTCACCTGAAATTCGATCAGCCGCAAACTTTTGAGTGGGCGCTCACGGTGATGAAGGACCGCGAGAAGCTGTATATAGAAGGCAAACAAGTGCCCTCGCGCTATGCGGATGCTTTTATGTACTACGACAAACCCCGCGATATAGTACACCGCCGCTGTGTTATAGGTTTTGCTGACGGCAGTTCATACACCTATGATGAGCCGTTCTATACGCAATACCTCATCATTCCGGCGTTCATCATTGTTGTTGACGGATCGATGCCAGTGTTGAAGCTAGATAAAAAGGGCAAACCCAAAAAGAAAATGAAGTCATTGCCCGGCGACAGGGCTTTGCTCAGCAAGCTGCTGTCTACACCGGTAAAAAGCATCGAAGTGCTCTACGCACACGATCCCCGCCTCCAGGGAGAAGAGGTAAAACCCAAGAACCTTGAACTGAAATTTTTCAGGCATGCATTTTTGCATCTGTCCCCTGAAGAAGCAGAGCGATTGATCCATTCACTGCAGTGTGGGATGAAGGAAGTGGTGCGGTAGGATATCCCCAAAAAAAATAAGGAGCAAAGATGAATCTATGCTCCCTCTTAAACCACTTAAAATGCGACATGCGTATGTCGGTATAAAGATAGTCATTGCGGCCAAAAAGTCAAATTCCGCCCGGAAAAAAATGGTAAATTGTTACCAATGGTCAGGGCTGCGCTTATTTTATTCCTGTTGTTTGCCGCTGAGTGCCGGGCACAATACCGGGCCGGGGTTTTCCTGGCATTGCCCATAAATGCAAAGGTGATCGACGTAGACTCTATGGTGCGCAGCAACTGGAAAGTAGAGGATACCGCCGATACGGGCCCATTCCGCACCTACTTTATCGGCTGCGGTATGCATTCCATACACAAACCGGGAGCAACACGCCTGTATTTTTATTTTGTAGGCGACAGGCTGGTGGCCAAAGAAATGCGCGTTATCATTGGTCCGGCGGCACAGGATAGTTTTCAACGGATAGCGGCTCATGCGCGTAAACAATACGGACCGCCTGCTGTAGATTCGGCAGCAGCAGGCTGGGGAGTGGACGGGATGGCAAAATTCGTTTCATGGAGCTTCCCCTCAAAAGAATGGTATAATATGGACCGCCTGGACATAGCAACTTATAAAGTGATAGGAAGGCATAGTATGATAGTGATCGGTGCATATGCCGATGAATACAACTCCCATATCAATATCACCAATGACTACCTGCACAACCGCCCTATAAAATAACCCGTCGCAGCCACCAGTGCAGCGAACGGCGCAAGGGTTGAATTGATACATCTCAAAAATGGCACGGCAATTGCCTTAGCGTATAGCATAATCTTTTTCTCTATGCGGACTCTATTTGGTGCAGTCGCAATGGCCATTGGCGCGGCCACTGCGAACGGCCAGCCTCTTGTTGAAGCCGGCTTCTCCGTCGGTGTATCGAAAGTAAAAGCCACAGCTTCATTGCCCGGTATACGCGTGGAAGCATTTGACGGTTTCAGCGGGGCCTTTGGTTGCGATATCAATATAGGGAGAAAGAAGCCGGTGTTCTTCTCGGCTGGTATCAGAGCTTTGCTGCGCACCTATACCTCGAAAATGTCGGCCGATACGATATCGGTATTTAGCTATGTGCGAAACCACCAGGAAATCGAATTTGCGCTGCCCATGCTAGGGTTACAATGGCGGACACCAATAGGCAAGGGCGTGCAGTTGCGAACAGGTGCTTTTGTTGGCCCGGGTATAGTATATGATATCGAAGGCAACCAAACGCGTGTAGTAACGGAGTACGCAGCGGGGCTTCTTTTTAATGACCGGGCAACCCTCGGGGCAAGGCTGTCACTACCACTCGCTCCCTATCGCGAAAACGTCTTTACCTATTCAAGTGTCGCATACAAAAGCATGTCGCTCATGGGCGATCTGAGGGTAAGCCTGCAACGCCCTGACCGCACATCGATGGAACGTATGCGTGCGCGCAGGCCCAACGGCGAGATTGGAGTATCAATAGGGCCGGCGATAGCCTACGAAGTAGCACACGAGCTTCAGAGCGATGAAGTGGGCAACGGACTGATGTTGCGGTTCGAGTCCGACTTCCATTTCGACAGGCGGGAACCTCGTGTGTATCCTTATTTTGGCCTGCGTGGGGGCTTCATCATCAACGGAACTGCAATGATGGGAATAGCTGGAGCCATCGTGGGTTTGCAGTGGGCGCAGCCGCTGAATGATGAGCTTAAGCTGCGTGTAGGCGCGGGTGCCGCTCCATCCGCCGGGTTATATTTCCTCATAGATGGCGCATATGCCAATATTGCTGCCGAAGGGAATCTGGGATTTGTATTCAACAATAATCTGATGGCAGGTTTCAGGTTTGTACAGCCCTTTGGTGATTTCTACACTTACAGTCAACGTGTGGA
>CAMPKG010000197.1 GCA_946887085.1 uncultured Sphingobacteriales bacterium | reverse complement strand
CATTTACATCTTGCAAAAATGATTATAAATGTACTTGTACAACTACAATGAACGGCCAAACAGTCAACACAACTACAATTGACCTCGGCAAGCAAAAGAAAAGTGATGCTGAAGCTGCTTGTAGCGCTAAAGTTGCAAACGTAGGTGGTGCATCTATGAGCTGCACACTTGACTAAGTTTACGATTTTTTGAAAAAAAGGGCGTCGGTGACGCCCTTTTTGTTTATAGACAATTTCCGTCATGTGTTTTGCGGCGGCGGGTAGTGAATTTGCAAATAAATGCTTGCTTCTATATGGTTTTTAGAACCTGGCTATTATATTTGCTGCCAAACTAAAAAAAGAAAAAAATGAAAAAAATTACCACCCTAGCAATGCTCGCCTTGTTTGCCGTAGCTTTCACATCATGCAAAAAGGACTACACCTGCGAATGCACTTATGCTAATGCCGCATTGAACAGCTCAAGCGAGATCAAAACAACGAAAAAAGACGCTCAAGACAAATGCGATGCATTACATGCAGCAGCATCTCCCGTTGGCGGAACTTGTAAGCTGAAATAGTTCTAAGTGTTAAGTCTACTTTTTCCATCCTAAATCATCTAAACATGAAAAAGATCGCCACTATCGCAACCTTGGCATTGTTTGCCGTAGCTTTCACTTCTTGCAAAAAAGACTACACCTGCACTTGCAAGGTTACCGTGAATGGCCAGGTGGTAACGGAGGTTACTAACGACCTGGGTAAGCAAACCAAGAAAGATGCTGAAGCAGCTTGTGAAGACTACAAAGCGTCTACAACCGGGCCAAGCGGCACAACCGGAACGACTGAGTGCACGCTTAATTAGTTTCCAATCAAATTACCAAGGGCATCTAATAAAATAGTTGCCCTTTTTTATTTTCGCATAATGAAGAATATCAGGAGGATATGCCTGGCACTGATCGCCATCCTTGTTGGGACCACCTTTATCTACTCAGGATGGACCAAGCTTGACCCTATCCAGAATTTTGAGTATACTATAGTTGAGTTTACCGGACTGCCGTGGACGGTATCGGCTATCATTGCCCGCTTATTGATAGGCGTAGAAGTGGCGCTGGGGGTGATGATAGCAGCACATCTTTGGGGCGGTAAAAAAATACCATTGAGAGCAGCGCTTCTGTTGCTGGTGATATTTTCAGTGTACCTCCTTTACTTATGGGCTACCGTTGGCGATGACGTTAACTGCGGATGTTTCGGCGACAAACTCACGATGACCGCTTCTCAGTCATTGATAAAAAACCTCGTGCTGATCGGGTTCATTTTGCTGCTGATGCGCTTTCACCGGGGCCTTACTTTCTATTGGCAGAGATTCCTGTTTGCCATACCCGACAACCAATGGACGATAAAACAAAAATTCTATCTGAATTTATCACCCCTGTTTAACCCCAGGGCAGCTCGTCCCCCGGCGCCAGCCGGCCTGTCGGAAGGCAAGCACGTCATCTCCTTCCTTAGTCTTAGCTGCGCTCATTGCAGGATGGCCGCTCATAAGATGCATATCATGAAACAGCGAAACCCTTCCCTACCCTTTTACTTTGTGATAGCAGGCAAGGACAAATACCTTGAATCGTTCTGGACCGAGACAAAAGCTATCGACATACCTCATACCAGGCTGGATGCCGATAGTTTTACCAATATGGTTGGTTTTGCATGGCCGGTTATCTACGGCGTCAATAACAGTTATGTAGAGGCCGAAAGCAATTATATCCAGCTGGATCAATCGGTGATCGAAAAATGGCTGAGATCGGACAAGGCTGAGTAAGCGAGCTTTCCGGGGTCATGCGCCCCGAGCAGTCAGTCATATTTGAGTAAAAAGAAAATCCAATACTATGTGGTTGAAAAATTGGCTTAGTATTTGATATTTTCTATTTGGCGTATGCAATAAATCATGTGAAGAGAATAATAATGTTGCGGGAATTACCGTTTAATAAAACAAGTTACTATATTGACAATTGGAACTGACTTTGAGAACTAATTCAATACCCCTGGAAAACACTATAAAGATGTCTCAAAAATTGCCCCTGAAACAATCTGCAGTACGATCAAAATGGCTTACCGCAACCCTGGTTTTTATTTACCTCATCATTGCCGCTATCGTTTTCATTAACAACTAACAACGCTAACGGAAGTATTTTTTCAACCGGAGAAAATATTTCTCGTAGAGATGATACGAGAGGTAACTGCATAATACTGATAGCAGTAATGCCAATGCAAAGAAGGTTACCGTCCACCCTGGCTGGTCCAATCGCCACTGCTGCCTTGTAAACACCTGTTTCAGCAAGTTGATAACAAGCGTATGGTACAGGTATAACCCGTAGGTATAAACGCCCATTTTGCTGATAAGATTCGAATCACTCACTTTTAGCCGATTCGCTTCAGGAAGTATCAAAGCGATCAGAACACAAAATCCGAACCCGAGGAGCGATGTAAGGCCTATAAACTCTGCATCCTTTTTATACTGAGAGCAAATAAGCACCATGGCCAGCAGCATTGCGATAAATATCCATTTTATGGCAAGGGGAATACCGGCAATAAACTCTTCTGTTTTTAGGCGTTGCTTCACAAGAAAATAAGCCGGCAGGGCGCCAAAAGCAAACAGATCAATATTGGTGAACAGGTCGCTGGTGGGTATATCGTTCTGCACATAAATAAGCCGGCATATTATGCCTGTTAAGATCGATGTGATGATTACCACCGGCAGGTGCCGGACACGGATGAAATACAAAAGCAATCCCCAAACAATGTAAAAATGCTCTTCGATGCACAGCGACCACATGACACTCAGCGGCGAAACATTTGCATGTTGATGTGTAGCCATCATTTTATAGTTCTCCAGGAAGAAGACCGACATCCAGATGTTAGGTTCGTACCCTTCGCCAGAAGACGAAAGATGAAGAAATCGTTCAAGCACATATGGTGTGGCATATGCTACCAAAACCATGAGGTAATAAAGCGGCCAGATGCGCAGTATCCTGCGCACAAAAAAGTTCCTGAGGTTGAGGTGGCCGGTCCGCTCCTTCTCTTCGATAATGATGTATGTAATGAGAAAACCGCTCAGCACAAAAAAGAACTGCACGCCAATACCGCCACCTGCCCTGATGAAATTAAACCATGGAAATGCGACTATGGGCACATGCAACAGGAACACCTTGAAGAACGCCAAAAACCTCAGGGCATCGAAGGTGTGAAAATGACGCCTCGACGAACTAGCTATTGCAGACACCTGGGCTTCCATCTTCATCAGGTTTATTCCTCTTCGCCCTGCTCTTCCATAAGTATGCCCTGGGCCTTCAGCATGGCTTGCTGTGCGTTTGCCATATCGCCCTTGGCGCCATATATCTTTGACAGCATATCATAAAAATCAGAGCGCGAAGGGTCGAGCTCCAGGGCTTTGTTCATGGCCGCGATCGAAGAATCGAGCTCGCCCACGTATGCCAGCGCTATAGCATAATAGAAATACGCATTTTCGTCGGTGGCATCCTCAGACAAAAGCTCTCTATATTTTTGGATCGCAACATTATAATCTTTCTTCTCAAACGCCTCGAAAGCTGCAATACCGGCTTTGGTTTTGCGCTCTAAAATAATGCTCAGCGGCGCTCCGTCGATCTCTACCCAATGCACGGCGTCTTTTTTGCCCCATGCATCATTCTGCAGCAATTCCGCGGAGATATACCTTGGATAGGTTATATAGTAATCCCAGTCTTTACCATGCCGTTCTGAATACCTTACATACACGGCACTTATCCATGCGGTATCTTCCCAAAAGTAATTATGGTGCGCGCTGAGGTTTGATGCGACAATAACCTTTCGGCCCGGCGTTGGCTTAATATTCTTTTTGATCCAGTCAGCAGCTTGCTTTCCGGAATTCTGGTAGTAATCAAGGTCATAATATCCGTAGGCACCTGCAGGGCCACCCACCAGTTCATTGAAATAAACGCCTTGGTTGGGATGGCTTCTTACCGTCCAGACGATCGCCGGCAACAGGCCGGCTATCGCTATAAACACCGGTACATTAAACAAGTTTTCGGCTTTCATGTATTGGCGAAGGTGATGGAAACCTAATGCACCGCCGGCAACCCAAAAGGGGTACACAAAGAATACATGGCGCCATGTATCGTACACTGTAGAATTTTTGTAGACCATGTACACCAGCGGGAAAAATGCGCCAAAGAGTATTATGAAGAAGGTAAACCCTCCGTAAGGCCTGCGGGGAAGTATAATGGAGACGATGAAAACAATAAATCCTGCAAGTACTATCAAAGGATTCGAAATAAATATCCACTTGAACTCATAATACCACGGCAAGTTGTTATTCATCCGGTAGCGGCCTTCAAAAAGAACCCTGAGGTAAGATTCACGATTGGTCATCCCTGAAAGCGATTCCAAAGGATTACTTATCGGCGATTGCAAGCCCCAGGGCCAGGTACTCAAACCAATAATGTATCCAAGTAAAAGCATAGCCGCCAACGCCGCCGCCCCTTTCTTAAACAATGCATTATTGTTTTGAAATACCAGCTGTCGAAATTGCTTGTTGAGAATAAGATAGACCAGGATCGAGAACATGGTAAATGCCAGCAACAGAAAGCCGCCCGCCGACCGCACGCCAAATGAAAGCCCGAATGCAAGTCCGATGCCCAATGCGTTCCGCCACAATCTTTGCGGAGCATCATATAAAAAGCTCACAAGAAAATAAGCTCCGGCGGCAAATCCCGTTGCCAATGGTATATCCTTGGGATTGTTCATACCCTCGCCAAAAATGCGCGGCGAAAACAGGATGAATAAAAGGCCAAGCACGCCGATGGCCCAGCTACCGCTTAGCTTCCTTGCCAGCAGACCTGTGAACACCATCAACAGGGCCGAAAGCAGGGCATTAAAAAAATGCCTGAGTGCAAGAACGGAAATGGAAGGGAACCATTCGTGGATGACATGCGTTCCAAAATCAAATAAACCGCCATAGTACTCCTGGTGCGAGAACTGGTGCGACATATTGGAATAATCCAGCGCCTGCTTACTGTCATTAAAAAAATAATCCCAGATGTGTTTGCCGAACTCTATTTGAATCCACTCATCGCCGGACTGCCCATAATCTTTACTTAAAAAAGGCAAAATGTACATGGACTAATAAATTATAACATAAATAAATGCTGATTGAGTTCTTCTATCGCCGGTTATTTTTTCACTACTACAAACGCACTAACACCAAAGGGGAATTTGATATACTTCGTAAAAAAGTTCTCCGCGTTCTGTAAGGCAGTGAGCAACTTATTGATCCACCCCGGCATTTGCAATATTTGTCCCTCTTTTGCTTCTTTATTCTTTTGCGTTTGCTTCATGACCAAACGAACCAGCGCCGTCGGCAGGAACAGCAGAACATAGTTATAGCCCCAATACAAAACATTGAAACCAACTTTCTTCGTTTTTTCCTTCAGGTCGGCAGTGGTGTAACGGCGAAAGTGATAGTTGATATCATCATGGTGGGTCCAGAGGAAATTAAAAGCCGGTACAAGCACAAATCCTAAACCGCCCTTCTTCAATATCTTATACCAGTTCTTCAAGGCCACTTCATCATGCTCCAGGTGCTCTAAAGAGTCCGAAGAAACGATCAGGTCAAATTTGCCTTCTTCAAAATCGGGATAATGCCCATCCATCACATAGGCGTTGGGGATGCCTCTCTTCTTTACACCTTCTATAGCCTCGGCGCTATAATCAAGTGCATACAGGTTCTTATATCCACGCTCCTGAAGTTCTGAAAGGAAAACCCCGCTGGCACAACCTATGTCCAATATATGAGCATCTTTCGGGATGTTGTATTTGTCGATAAGTTTCATGAGCATGTTTCGACGCGAAACAAACCACCAATTATGGTCTTCCTCGTTATGATAGAGCTGCTCGTAATTTTTATCCATATCGTTGGGCAGTAACGCTCTAAAGTATGAAAAAAGCAACGACTTTTCCTGTCGTTGCTTTTACTATTATCAGTTGTCTGAAATATTAACCTTCCTGGTTCTCGCTTTCTGCGTTTGCAGCTTCTGCCTCCTCACCGGCAACGTCAGCCTCAGCTTCTGCAACCTGTGCAGCGGCTTTAGCAGCCATCTTCTCTTCTACACGACGAACTGATTCGTCCATAGCAGCGTGGCGCTTTTCTGCTTTGTGTTTACGATGAGCTTCTTCGCGTTTTACTACCAGTTGCTCATGCTCACCATTCCATGCTTCGAATTTCTCCCATGCTGTTTTCTCATCAAACAGGTTGAGCTCTACACCGCGCATGAGGTGTTTCAGGTACAACACACCTTTGAACGAAAGGATACGACGGCAGGTGTTGGTAGGCTGTGCACCTTTCTGCAGCCAGTGCAGGGAACGCTCGCGGTTGATACGGATAGTAGCCGGAACACTCAGCGGGTTGTAAGTTCCCAGTTTCTCAATGAATTTACCATCACGTGGTGCTGTGCTGTTAGC
>CAMPKG010000196.1 GCA_946887085.1 uncultured Sphingobacteriales bacterium | reverse complement strand
GAAGCAATAAGCACCAGAGCTAACCGGTAAATATTTCTCATGTATACTTAGATTATCATTTCGTATTAAATATACACTTCATTTTACTATTATGAAATATCTAAGACATTTTTTCTTCCGCTATTAAAAAGGGATATAACAGCGTTCCCTCTCCGGAAGAGCCTGCAAAATATCATTAAGTCGATGTGAAATTGTTCTGCTAATTAAGCTTGAATGGGGCTATGAGCTGGAATTCGGGGATATTGACCGTCAGCAACCGTTTGTTGTACATATTCTCCATCTGGTAGGTGCCGTACATTTTCCCGATCTCGCTGCGCAGATTTGCAGCTGAAACATACTGGTAGCTTTGCCCGGGCTCTATAATAGGTTGTTGACCAACGACACCCTCTCCTTCAACTTCGCGGACAGATCCATTGCTGTCCATGATATGCCAATGGCGGCGAAGAAGTTTGACCGGCATTGAGGATAAATTCTCGATAGTTATGCGGTAGGCAAACAGGTATTCAGACCCTACAGGATTTGATTGTGCCGGCTGATAGAATGTTTCGACAGTGATACTTACGCCTTCTGTAACCTGCTGGATCATGGGCTGCCTTTTTGTAAATATACGGAATTAATCGACGTTGGTGCGGGCTTTTATTTCTGTAAGTGCGTCATTTATCAGGCTACTTTCATACCCCTTTTGCAAGAGGTAGCGGGTAAGTTTAAACTTCCTGATATGGTCCTTTTTCTCAGAAGATAGTTCCTGCAGTTTCTTTTCCGTAAGGCGGCATAGCGTGGCAAAATATTCGCTAGGATCTATTTCAGTAAGTGCTTTTTTGATGCAATATTCCGACACCCGCTTCGCTTTTAATTGGGTAATGATCTTTACACGACCCCAGTGTTTCATGCGGAACTTTCCTCTCGCGATCGCGCGTGCATAACGCTCCTCGTTCAAAACATTTCCCTGGATAAGGTCAGCAATATGTTCTTCTACTTCACTGCTGTTGCAGCCGAGCTCATACAGCTTGTCGCGCACTTCCTGGTGGCAGCGCTCCTGGTACCTGCAATAGTGGTATATGGCATCGCTGACGCTCATTTATCTTCCCATGTATACCATCAGTATCTGTACATCACTCGGATTCACACCGCTGATGCGGCTTGCCTGCCCAAGTGTCCTGGGTTTTATTTTGGCGAGTTTCTGGCGGGCTTCGTTTGAAAGCGCAGACAATTTATCATAATTGAATGCCTCTGGAATTGAAAGATCCTCCAGCGTAGCCATCTTTTTTACAAGTTCCTTCTCTTTCTCAATGTATACATCGTACTTCACCTGTATCTCCGCCTGCTCTAAAACCAGCTGATCGGTTTCATCGATGGAAGCCCGCAGCTCCGGTATTGCGCTGATCATTTCTTTCAGGCCGATACCCGGACGTAGTAAAAGCTTCAAAGCTCTTGCCCGCTCTGCCAGCGGTGTTGCACCATTTTCCTCAAGAAATTTATTGGCCGCCGATGGTTCTACCGGTGAATCCGCCAGTTTTTGCCTAACAGTGTCCACCCTGCTTTTCTTTTCCCTGGCAAGCATTATTCTTTCTTCACTGGCTAGTCCTATTGCATATCCCAGTTCCGTGAGCCTGAGATCGGCATTATCCTGTCTCAACAACGTGCGGAATTCGGCCCTGCTTGTGAACATCCGGTAGGGCTCATCTGTACCTTTATTAATGAGATCGTCAATAAGCACTCCTATATACGCATCGCTGCGTTTAAGTATTACCGGCTCCTCTTCGTGCGCATTACGGTGGGCATTGATCCCAGCCATTAATCCCTGGCAGGCAGCTTCCTCGTATCCGGTTGTACCATTGATCTGTCCGGCAAAGAACAGGTTTCTTATAAGCTTGGTCTCCAGTGTAAATTGTAATTGCGTTGGGGGGAAGTAATCATATTCAATAGCGTATCCCGGGCGAAAGAACTTGCAGTTCTCAAATCCAGGCACTCTGGATAATGCTTTATATTGAACATCCTCCGGCAACGAGGTGCTGAATCCATTTACATATATCTCAACAGTATTCCAGCCTTCTGGCTCAACAAAAAGCTGGTGGCGTTCCCGCTCCGCGAACCGGCTGATCTTATCTTCAATGCTCGGGCAATACCTAGGGCCACTCCCCTTGATGCGTCCCTGGTACATTGGCGACTTCTCAAACCCTGTTTTTAAAACATCGTGGACGTCCTGGCTCGTGTATGTTATCCAGCAATGCCGTTGTTGGGACGGTGATATTTTTGGAACAGGCAAATACGAGAATCCGACAATCTCGTCATCCCCTGACTGGATCTCCATTTTAGTATAGTCAAGACTTCTGCCGTCTATCCTCGGCGGTGTCCCTGTTTTTAACCTGTCGCTTTCAAAACCCAATTCGACAAGCTGTTCAGTTAAGCCAGTCGCTCCTTTTTCGCCCATACGGCCTCCGCCAAACTGTTTTTCACCTATATGGATAACTCCGTTGAGAAAGGTGCCATTAGTTAAAACCACTGTTTTCCCCATTACTTGCTGACCCATCCCCGTAATTACGCCCTTAATTGTTCCACGTGAAACAATTAAGCTTTTTACCATGTCCTGCCAAAAATCAATACTTGGGGTTGCTTCAAGCATTTCTCTCCAGGTATTCGCGAAAAGCATCCGGTCATTCTGTGTACGAGGACTCCACATACCCGGACCTTTGGATTTATTCAGCATTCTGAACTGGATCATGCTTTTGTCGCTGACTATACCGCTGTATCCACCCAATGCATCTATTTCACGAACGATCTGTCCTTTAGCGATACCTCCCATTGCCGGGTTACAGCTCATCTGTGCTATAGTCTGCATGTTCATGGTTATAAGCAGTACTTTAGAGCCCATATTGGCGGCAGCAGCAGCAGCCTCACACCCGGCATGGCCCGCACCAACAACTATTACATCGTATTCAGGAAACATAAGTTTGCAAAGGTACGAAAGCAATAACTGATTCTCCTCACAAGACGAATGTTCCACGTGGAACTTATTATTTTCTATGCGGTGTTCCACGTGGAACTTCAGCCGAGCATTAATATATTTGTTAAAAGCTGCGCTCGAATGAGAAAATTAACACTCCTGCTATCACTGCTTCCGTTTGTTACCTGTTTCGCAAAAACAGAGAAAGCAGACCTTGTGATCTATGCAAAGCGGGTATACTCTGTCAGCAATAATCCCGCCACCTTGGCGCAAGGCATTGTTATACGAAAAGGCAAGATCGTTTTCGTCGGGACGAGGGCCGATATTAGCGCGAAATATTTGATCGGCTCCGTTATCAAAATTGACGGATATGCCTATCCGGGTTTTATTGATGCCCATTGTCATTTCAGCGGCTATGCTCTTGATGCCTATAAATGCGACCTGGTGGGAACAACTTCATTTGCGGACGTCCTTACGCGAATTGCCAATTATGAAAAGACTAACACCCTTTCGTGGATATACGGTCGCGGGTGGGACCAGAATGACTGGGCAATAAAGCAATACCCGGATAAGACCGAACTCGATAAGCTATTCCCAAATAAACCTGTAATACTAAAGCGCGTTGACGGGCATGCTGTTTTGTGTAACCAGAAAGCGTTGGATATGGCGGGCATTAACGCATCAACAAAAATCGCGGGAGGTATTATTGAAACAAAGAATGGCGTACTCACAGGTATACTGATCGACAACGCTGCTGACCCTGTTGAGAAACTTGTACCGCCCTTACCTAAAGAAGATTCAGAAAGATATCTGAAGGCGATGGAAACCCGATGCTTTTCAGAAGGTTTGACGGGCGTGGTAGATTGCGGTGTGACGAAAGACATCATCTCGCTCATCGAAAGCCTGTATAGAAAAACGGCCCTATCCATTAATAATAGTATCCTGCTGGCACAGGATGCGGAAACGATCAACAAATATGCACACAAAGGTCCTTATCGAAAAGGACAATTCCAGGTAAACGGCATCAAGCTCTATTCGGATGGAGCGCTCGGTTCCCGGGGAGCTTGCCTGCTGGAAGAATACAGTGACATGCCTGGACATAAGGGTATGCTCCTGTCGGGTTACAACGAACTAAATGAATTCGCAAAGACATCAAAAGACAACAAATGGCAACTTTGCACACACGCCATTGGCGATAGCGCTAACAGGGTGATACTGGACATTTATGGTTTTCATCTGAAAGGAAAGAACGACTTAAGATGGCGCATAGAACATGCGCAAGTAGTTGATAAACAGGATTATGTAAAGTTTGGACGCTATTCTGTCATCCCGTCTGTACAACCGACTCATGCTATTTCGGATATGCCTTGGGTTATCACAAGACTTGGCGACAAAAGAATCTCAAACGCTTATGCCTATAAGGCACTTCTTGGCCAAAACGGCTGGATTGCGCTCGGTACCGATTTTCCTGTTGAAGCCATCAGCCCTATAGCAACGTTCTATACCGCCGTCGCGCGTAAAGATAAAGATGGCTACCCTTCGCAGGGCTTCCTGCCGGCGAATGCATTAAGTCGGCTGGAAGCTTTGAAGGGAATGACCCTATGGGCTGCGAAAAGTGTTTTTCTTGAAAACGATAAAGGAAGTCTGGAAGCTGGCAAGGACGCCGATATAGTTATCCTGGATCAGGATATCCTGTCTATTCCCGAAGCCGACATTCCAAAAACTAAAGTGCTCACCACAATAGTGCAGGGCAAAATTGTATATAGCGCCAAATAAAAAAGGGCTGGTTAAGACCAGCCCTTTTTATAGTTATTTCTCTAGTTATTTACTTGCCAACAACGGTGAATGGCCTTGACACTGCACTATTTCCGGTGATAAGCACCATATAATAATTGCCCGCCGCCAGATTAGCTGTAGACACTTTTACTTCTGTTTTTTGAACATTGTTAAGCTGCTGCAGGTAAACTTGTTTACCGAATGCATCAATCACTTTAACGTAAGCCTTCTCAACATTTTTGTTCAGATTCAGGCTTGCTGTGATCTCGCTGGTTGCAGGGTTAGGATAAACCGACAGTTGGTTATCAGCTTTAACTACGTCCTTAGTAGATACCTCGAATACGCTGGTAAATACCACTACTGCAGGGATAGCTTCCTGCTGCAGGTAATCTGCAGAATCAATAATTGCAGAGTTAGCATCAGTTACACCAAATGGCATTAATTTGATGATATCGCTCGCAGCAATGTCAGCTTTAGTTTTGAAGATCGCAGGACCCCAGAAGTCGTGGTTTGCAGTAGTAGCTTTAGAAGCTGCAAACTCCCTTGTGTAATAATTGTTCGCATCGTCAACACCCAAAGAAAATACTGTTCCCATATTCACAGCAAACCAGTAGCGGCTGTCATCTTCAGAAACTATCTGAGCGCTGGCGCCGTTTACTGCATCGCCAATGTAAGCTGTCAATGGTTTCTTCACAGAATCATCTGAGGTAAATTCTTTTACTGCGATACCTTTCAAATTAAGTTCGCCGCCCTGCATCATTCCATCACTGTTGCCATCTACCCATTTGAACATATACACATCAATGAAATCACCACCGGTGCTTTCAGTTAATGAGTGGCGTGAAGTATCGTCATCAGCAAGTCCCAGGGTAATGTGACTCATTTGAAAACCGCCTTTCCTATTGTAGAACATCGGGCCCCACGTGCTTGCCAGGCCACCTGTTACTTTCGTGTAACGGGTGATAGCAGGCTGTTGCTTCGCCACATCGAAACGTCCGCGTGAAAATACGTTCGGAGTAACCTGGAATGTCAAGCTTCCTGTGTTATCGAACGAATATTCATCCACGCTGTCAGAAGAAACGGTATAGTTGATGGTGTAAGTACCAACGGTTGTGCTAGTGAAATTATAGTGGTTTGGTGAAGCCAGGATGTGAATTGAATCATTAACCGGGAATGAAGCAAGAATTACCGAATCCTGGAAAACAACTGAAGAACCCAAAGACACAACCGATTTTACTTTTACGTTAGTCTGAGTGTTGGCACCAGTGTTAACTACTGTAGCACCAGTGTAACCCCTGTAGGCCGCAACATCAGATGTGCTCATCTGATGGTAAGGCAGCGCGAAGCCTGGAGTAGGAGCCGGAGAACCGCTAACAAGCGCCAGGTCATTGGCTTTACCAAAGCCCCATGGAGTTATCGAAATAAATACCTGCTGGCTGGCGTTTAGCTGTGCTTCCATTGCTGCACCCGCATCATTAGTAATAAACACAACTGGGATGGTTACGCTTCCACCATCGTCTCCTGCAGCCATATTGATCAGCTCAAATGGCGAATGGTTCCAGATGATCACACCAGCAGCACCAGCTGTTTGTGCATTTTTCGCTTTAGTACCAAACTGGCAATCTCCCCTTTTTATCAGCGCCCATTTGCCGCTAACCGCAGGAGGAAAATCTCCACCAACACAGCCAAGATTGTTCACTTTTACCACTTCAACACTCTGGTGCGAAGTAAGTGCAGCTCCCCAAGGGTCTGTCACCTGGCTAGAGTAAGTAAAAGGCTTTACACCAGAGATTGATGATGGACTTTCAACAATAAAACGGGCGCCGAGAATTTCCTTTGCAGATTGTGCCTCTGCAGTCTTAACTCCAAGCAACCCCACAGTCAATAAAC
>CAMPKG010000195.1 GCA_946887085.1 uncultured Sphingobacteriales bacterium | reverse complement strand
GATCGTCTACCAGTTGCTTAAATTTACCTATTTTATACGAACTCAGCAATTCCTTGTCTTTTTCCACCACTTTTGTATACCGGCTGGTAGCCTCGAAATAAACAATGTTATTTATATCCAGGTATTCGAGCCCGCGGTTATTTGGTATGCCTATGCGGGTGTTGACCGGTGTTTTTATTGCAGAATTAACAGACGCAGCGATCCTGCGATTGTGGATCAGCTTCAATGCGCGGTCTACCGTTTTTACAAGTATATTATCATCAACAGGCTTTAGTATATAACCGGCAGCCTGTGCATTGAATGCCTGTATGGCATATTCAGAATTGTGGGTTACAAATATCGCTTCTGCCTGAAGGTTGGGCACCATTCTTAGCAGGTCGATACTGCTTCTCTGCTGCAGCACGGATTCCAGGAAGACGATATCAAGGGCTTCATCACGAACGAGAGAAAGCGCGGCAGGCCAGGTAGTAGCTGTTCCCGTAACGGCGATATTGCCGTATAGTGCAGTGATCTTTTCTGAAAATAGCTTTGCAAATGCTATGTCCTCATCAATAATAACGCAAGTAAATTCAGCCTTCATATACGCTAGCTGTTAACGGGAAAATGCTGGTCTAAATTATATCGCCTTCCAGGTCGTAGTCGTATGCTTTTGTTATTGTGACATTGACAAATTCACCCGGTTGCAGGTCGCCGTCGGTATTAATGATCACCTCATTGTCTACCTCCACGCTGTCAAACTCGGTGCGGCCAAGGTATCTCCCTGCTTCCAGTTTATCGACAATTACCTCAAAAGTTTTGCCGATCTTTTCCTGGTTCTTCTCACATGATATTTCCTGCTGCACTTCCATTATCTCTTTGGCGCGACCTTCTTTCTCCTCTGAGGAAAGTGTATCCTTCAGCTCGTATGCCGAAGTGTTCTCTTCGTGCGAATAGGTGAAGATACCAACGCGGTCAAGTCTAACTTTTTCCAGGAATTCCTTCAGGTCTTCAACATCCTGCCTCGTTTCCCCTGGAAAGCCGGTAATTAAGGTGCTGCGTATAGCAATGCCGGGCACTCTTTCGCGTATCTCGCCAACAAGATCATATATTTCCTGGCTGGTTATCTGGCGCTTCATCGCCTTCAACATATTGTCAGAAATATGCTGGAGCGGCATATCCAGGTAGTTGCAGATGTTGTTGCGTTCGCGCATTACGTCCAGTATATCCATCGGAAATTTTGAAGGATAGGCGTAGTGCAGGCGTATCCAGTGCAGGCCTTCAACATCCGAGAGGTGTTTCAGAAGGTCGGACAACGCGCGTTTTTTATAAATATCCAGGCCGTAGTAAGTCAGTTCCTGGGCGATGAGCATGATCTCTTTCACGCCCATCTGCACTAATTTTTTCGCTTCAGCTACTACTTCTTCGATCGTTTTCGACACATGCTGTCCACGCATCAACGGTATGGCACAAAAAGAGCAGGTACGGTTGCAACCTTCAGATATTTTCAGGTAGGCATAGTGCTTAGGAGTGGCCAGCAGGCGTTCGCCCAGCAATTCCTGTTTATAATCGGCGTTGAACTGTTTCAGCATCAGCGGCAGTTCCATAGTGCCGAACCATGCATCTACCTCAGGTATCTCGTTCAGCAGGTCGTTGCGGTAGCGCTCGCTGAGGCAACCGGTAACATATACCTTGTCCAGTTTGCCATCGCGTTTCAGCTCTACCTGCTCCAGAATCGTATTAATGCTCTCTTCTTTCGCCTTGTCAATAAAGCCGCAGGTGTTTACCACCACTATGTTGTGATCGAGTTTTGTGTTCTCGTGTGCTACTTTAATTCCGTTAGCGTTCAACTGCCCGCTCAATACCTCGCTATCCACCATATTCTTGGAGCAACCAAGCGTAATGATGTTGACCTTGTCCCGTTTTAGTTTCTTCGTTTTCACAATATCTTATTTACCTGCTCTATTTTTTACGGAAAAATATCCTCACCGGCACACCATTGAAATTGAAATGAGACCTCAACTTGTTTTCAAGGAAATTCTTGTAAGAATCCTTGATGGCATCCGGGTGGTTAGAATAAAATGCAAAGGATGGAACAACAGTGGGCACCTGCTGCACGAATTTGATGGTCACCGCATGGCCGCGCGACATTGGAGGAGGGTAGTGCTCGATCTCCTTAAGCATAATGTCATTCAGCTTTGATGTCGCCACTTTTGTTTTCCTGCTTTCATATACCTCCATCGCTTTTTCCATTCCCTGGAAAATGCGTTTTTTCTCAGAAGCTGATATGAATATCACAGGTACGTCAGTGAACGGCGCTATCTTTTGCTTGATCACCTTTTCATAATCGCGGGCGGTATTGGTCTCTTTTTCAGAGATAAGGTCCCATTTGTTCACCAGTATCACCACGCCCTTGCCTTTGCGAGTTGCGAGACTAAAGATGTTCACATCCTGTGATGACATGCCTTCTGCGGCGTCAATAACGATCAGGCAAACATCTGCCTCGTCAATCGCACGCACAGCACGTATCACCGAATAAAACTCCAGGTCTTCGTGCACATTCTTCTTTTTTCTCAGTCCGGCTGTATCTATCAGCATGAATTCCTTGCCGAACAGCTTATAGTGGGTATGTATCGTATCACGAGTAGTACCGGCTATATCAGAAACAATGGTACGCTCTTCACCAATGAGGGCATTGAGCAAGGTAGACTTCCCTGCATTGGGGCGGCCAATGATAATGAATTTAGGGATTTCATTTTCCCCATTTTCCTCGCCCGCATCTTCGTCCGGTATATGTGATGTCACCTCATCCAGCAGTTCACCCGTGCCGCTACCTGATATCGATGAAAGGAAAAACGTTTTTTCAAATCCCAGCGAATAAAACTCAGTGGCATCCAGCGCACGCTCAGCATTGTCCACTTTGTTTACAACCAGTAAAACGGGCTTGGTAGCTTTGCGCAACACGGCTGCCATTTCTTCGTCCTGGTCGGTAATGCCGGTAACCGTATCACAAACAAATACCAGGAGGTTAGCCTCCTCCAGGGCAATATGCACCTGCTTGCGTATCTCGCGCTCAAAAACATCTTCAGAATTAGCTACAAATCCACCCGTATCTATTACATTAAAATTCTTTCCATTCCAATCTGCCACGCCATATTGCCTGTCGCGGGTAACACCGCTCACATCGTCTACAATGGCCTTGCGCTGCTCCAGTAAACGATTGAACAATGTTGATTTTCCAACGTTGGGCCTCCCAACTATGGCTACAGTAAATCCGGGCATCTTTTAAAATTAGTGCGCAAAGGTACTACTATATCGGCAGCATACCATTACACCATTAAATTATATCAGAAGTTAATTAATGTTTAACTTTACCGCTTCAAATTTCTAAACAAAAGTTAATGAAGAGGTTAGTTTACTTGTTTGTTTTCCTGGTGTTCTCTGCACAGGGCGCTTTTGCTAATCCCGGCGATACCACATGGGTGCAGGCCCAAAGCGATATCTGGCTCGGCGATCACCCTGCAAATTTTGATTCTTTGGTAACCTTTCCCGACGGGTCTAAGAGTTACAGGCGCATTTATATGATCTTCACCATGGGTAAGTACCAATGCCCCGGCAACCCTCAATATTGCAGCGACTGGGATTATACGGTACAGAACTTCCTGATGACGCCAAACGGGGATACTATTGAACTTGGACGCCTTATCAGCCCTTATGGAAACTCAGCACGAATGCCTGCAAGCTGGAAACAGCGCTATACCTACGATGTGACCGATTACTATCCGCTGTTAAAAAATTCGGGTACAGTAAGGATCCATTATTCGGGATATTCCGGAGGCTATACCGGCAACGTCAAATTCGCATTTATTGAAGGTACGCCTCCGCGCAACGTACTTGGAGTTGAGCGCCTCTGGCATGGCAGCTTCCAGTATGGTGGCAGCAGCCCGATAGATGACAAGGTGACCACCTTCAATAAAACCTCGCCTGCCAATACACAGACTGCCGAGATGAAATTCAATATATCGGGCCATGGCAGTGATGGCACCGCTCAATGTGCGGAATTCTGCAAGAAATACTACCAGGTTAAAGTAAATGGCAGCCAGACCGATCAGAAAGATATCTGGAGGGACGATTGCGGGTCCAACCATCTTTATCCCCAAAACGGCACCTGGATATTCGACCGGGGCAACTGGTGCCCCGGCGACCTGATCCATACCAACACGCACGTGCTGACCGGTGTTGGATCTTCAAGCACATATGATGTTGATGTAGACTTTGAAGCTTATACCGGCAGTGGAAGCCTGGGCAGTTACATCATCGACGCGAACGTGGGTTACTATGCCGGTTTCAACCGATCTCTGGATGCGTTGCTGGAAGATATTATTGCGCCAACTAACCATGAGCTTCACTTCAGGGAAAACCCTGCAACCGCTAACGCTCTTGTCAAAGTAAAGAATACGGGAAGCTCGGCCATTACTTCGCTGGAACTGGAGTACCATGTGGTGGGCAAGCCTGCACAGCACCATACATGGCAGGGTAATATCCAGCCCCTTGGCGAAACAACCATCAAGCTGCCTGAGCTATGGGATCTGAGGGCCTTGTCGGGCGATCACAATTTCACCTGTAAGATATTGAAGGTGAATGGCCAGGATGATGAGGACAATACAAATAACTCGCTGCAATCGACATTTACTGCTGCGCCACAATGGTCTACGGGTATCATTATCACTTTCAATACAAACGGCAGCGCGGTCAATGGTGTCAGCGAAACGAACTGGTATATCATTACCGGCAATGATACAGTGGCCCGACGAGCTAACAACGGGACCAAGACCAACTATCGCGATACCGTTTATCTCGGCCCTGCCGCGTATCGGCTGGTAGTTACAGATGCGGGTTGTGATGGTATAGCCTGGTGGGCCTATTCGTTATATCCTCAAAACCCCGGCAACGGATCTATAACAGTTCGTAAACTGGGCCAGCTGCAGTCATTTCCACTTTCAGGGAATTTCGGTGGTGATTTTGGTTGCGGGTTTACACAGTATTTTAACGTGAACTGGCCTACGGATGTTCCCGTGGTGAAAAAGGACGAAACGGTGGTGATGAGCATATTCCCGAACCCTGCGGGTGAAACGGTGACTGTGTCTATCGACGGGCAGGACAACGTAAACGGAACTATCTCGGTAATTGATGCGCTCGGCAGGCAGGTGCTGGTGCAGACTGCTGTTTCACCTCACGAGAAACTGGATGTGAGCCGCTTTGCAAATGGCGTCTACTCAGTGATCTACGCGAACGACGGCAATAAATTGCAAAATCGTCTTGTTATAGCGCGATAAAGAAATATATAGGTTGAAAAAGGGCTGCCGGGCAGCCCTTTTTTGTTTTCGTACTATTTTTACAGCTTATGAACGAACGCATAGCAAAACTGCAGGCATTTTTAAAAGAGTCGCCTGATGATTGTTTTCTGAATCATGCACTGGCATTGGAGTATATTAAAAGCGGGAATGAAACGGAAGCAAGACTGCTATTTGAAAAGAACATGGCCTTTGATACCAACTATGTAGCCACCTATTACCATCTTGCTAAATTACTGGAGCGCGTTGGTGCACAACAGGAAGCTATCGCGGTTTATGAAAAAGGTATGACGGTTTCAAAAGCGCAGGGCGATATGCATGCCTATAGCGAATTGCAGAGCGCTTACGAAGACCTTGTTTACTAGATGGATCTCTTACAAACATTCAGGCCGCATTGGGAGGCAAAGAAATTTGCAGTTCCGGGACAAACTGTTTTGCTCGCGGTAAGCGGAGGCATTGACTCTATGGTGATGGCCGAACTGTTCCACCGTTCGAAAATTTCCTTTGCGGTATGCCATTGCAATTTCGGGCTGAGAGGCGCTGAGTCTGATGCGGATGAGCGACTGGTCGCCGATTGGGCTGCCGACAGGAATGTGCCGTTTCACAGCGTTCGCTTTGATACGAAACAGCGCTCGGAGGAATGGAAAAAAGGTACGCAGGAAACTGCAAGGATATTGAGGTACGAGTGGTTTGACATTCTCCGCATGGAGCATAAATACGCGGCAATAGCTACAGCGCACCACGCTAACGATAATGCCGAAACGCTGCTCATCAATTTATTCAAAGGCACGGGCATAGCAGGGCTGCATGGGATACAGGAACGTAATGGTTTTATCATCCGTCCGTTGCTGTTTGCTGCGCGCGAAGAAATTGCCGCATACGCTGCGGAAAATAATATCAGCTATCGCGAAGATGCATCCAATGCCTCCGACGATTACCTGAGAAACGCAGTACGCCATCATATAGTTCCCGCGGTTGACAAATTATTTCCGGATGTGATTGAACGACTGAATGAGAGTATCACTCGTTTCGGGCAGGCAGAATTGTTGTATGATAAAGCCATTGAGCAATACAAAAAGAAACTGCTGGACAAACGGGGCAATGATATTTATATTCCCATATTGAAACTACAGCATGTAAACCCGCTGGGAACTATTTGCTACGAACTTTTCAAGCCTTACGGTTTTAGTTCCCAGCAGGTAGAACAGGTATTGAAATTGCTTGACTCCGAATCGGGAAAGTATGTCGGCTCTGAATCGCACAAGGTTATCCGCAACCGCAATTTCCTGATCATTACTTCAAACACTTCATCAAACGCCGACCATATAGTTGTGGAAGGATACCCCTGCACGATACAAACAG
>CAMPKG010000194.1 GCA_946887085.1 uncultured Sphingobacteriales bacterium | reverse complement strand
TTTGGAGTGTGATGTTTTGGCTATCGAGTGCAATTATTTTTTCAGCGTAGGTTTTCATTAACTCCAGGCGTTTTTTTGCGTCATCCTTTTCTGAGTTGGTGCGGGCATCGCGTGATGCTTCTTTGTACTCACTGGCCGTTTCGAAAAAGAAAGACCCAATCGCATACCGGTATGGGCCTATAGATTCACTGTTGGTGAGTTTTACATATAGCTGCAAAGCCTTTTCAAAAGTCGCAATGTCTTTTACATATTCCAGGTAAGTGGCGTAGGCGTGTGCGAACTCAATTTTATCAGTGCCATAAACCTTCCACAAATAATTTTCGTAGTGAACATGGTCAGCGGGCTTGCCTTCTTCACCGATGATCTCCAGTGCAGTAAACAACAGGCTTGCCCTGGGATCAGTCTCCATCATTTTTTTCGCAGACGGATAAGCTGCCTCATCTTTTAGCTTATACAGGCCTCTTAAAGCTGCCCCTGCCACATCATAAGAGCTATCCGTTAAAGCCGCCAGCATATCCTGTTTGCTGCCGGCCACTTTCCATGCAGCCAATACATCAAATGCGGCGGCCCGCACTTTAGCAGCGCCATCGTTCGTGGCCATCAAAGCAACATCAGCTTTCCATTTGTCCTGCCATTTTGTATCGGTCTTCTGGGCAAGATGCTGCAGCACCAGTTTGCGAATGCCGGCTTCTTTATCGGTTAGCGCAAGACTGAATAGTCTTTGCGCATCTGCATCGTCGAGCTTTTTTGTAACCGCGCCAACCGCATAGCGTTTACTGAGAATATTATCGGCGCTGTTGCTGAATTGTGTCAGCCAGTATTTGGGTTCTTTGTTATCCTGCACCTTGCCTACCAGCCAATATCCTGCATCCGGAACGAACACAGGTTTTTGTCCGCCTTTGTATGGGTAGCTGAAAGTTTCTTTGCGGCCTGTTATACGATAGTCAACAACATCTTTCGTATTCCCATAGATCAACTCCGCTTTCAAGGGCAGATCAAATAGATTTTCCTGTTTCTGGGTTACGGTTACATTCAATTTACCCGCAGCATCGTCGTACTGATATTGCACATCAAGATCAGGGAACCCGCCACGAAAGTACCACTGGTTGAAAAACCATGTCCAGTCGCGGCCGGTGGCCTCTTCTACGGCCAGCCGCCAGTGTGTGGCTTCCGCTGGTTTCAGCGCATTTTGTGTCAGATAGGTCTTCATGGCCCTGAAAAAAGCGGTATCTCCCATCAGGTTATGGAGATAGTTGAGAATAGCGCCGCCTTTCTGGTAAGAGATCAGGTCAAACATCTCTTCCCTGGCGGAGTATTTATGGCGTACTAGTGAAGGTTCGCTTTGCCGCGCCGACGAAAGATATTTCCAAAGGTCATCAAACGCCAGTTCGTCGGCGGACGCATCGCCGTATTTATGCCTGCGCCAGAGTTGCTCGCCGTAATTAGCAAATGATTCGTTCACCGTCAGGTGCGACCACGATTCGGCAGTCACATAATCGCCAAACCACTGATGGAACAATTCATGCGATACAATATCTTCATAGTCCTTGTCTGCTATCTCGCGCGCATTCTGGTTCATGAACTCGCCAAATACCGTAGCTGTCGTATTCTCCATGGCGCCGGACACATAATCGCGGACCACTACCTGGCTGTATTTATTCCAGGGATAAGAAACACCGGTGATGGTTGAGAAATAATCCATCATCTCAGGAGTGTTCTTAAACATCAGCCGGGCATAGGGTGCATACTCAGGTTCCACATAATAACTTACTTCCCTACCCTTCCACCTGTCTTCTACTACCGTATAGTTGCCAATGGCAAACATGGCCACGTAAGGCTGTACCGGTTTATCCATTACCCAGGTATCTGTGCGCATATCTTTTGCCGACCGGAGTTGAGATGCGAGGTAACCATTGCTCAGGGTTTTGAAGCTATCAGGAACAGTTAATGCTATTTCCAGTGTAAAGCGTTCGTTGGGCTTGTCGAACGTCGGCATCCAGTGCGAAGTAGCTTCCGTTTCGCCCTGTGTCCATATCTGTACAGGTTTGCCGGGGATCGAATGATCTGTGTTGATAAAATACAGGCCCCGGTCTTCTGAAATTGCCTTGCTGCCACCTGCCGCAGTTGCGTAAGGCTTGGCAATGTACCGGATGAAGACCTGGATGGTATCCTTCGTTTCATATTTGCGATCCATCCTTATCTTCAGCACATCATCTTTGTGATCGTATGCGAGATTTTTGCGGCCGGCGCCCTCGAGCATTACCTCCTGTATTACCATACCCTTTGCATCCAGCTGCAGGGTGTCAACCGGGTAAATATATGGATGCAGGCTTATCCATGCTTTTCCGTCGGCAGTTTTCTCCGCCAGGTTGAAACTGAGCGCAACTTTGGTGTTTGTTATATTCCAAACCAGGGGCGCCGTTGCGCGATATTGATCGAGCCCGGCGCTGTTGGCCGTCACCACAACTGGATCAAGTGTAACGCGTTTAGTATTGCTACAGCCAGTGATAAAAAGCGCAATAACTGAAGCTAACAATAGTCGATTCATAGAAACAATGCTCGGTCTTTATGCGGCGAAACTACTATTAAACAATGCTATTTTCCTCCCTTTTTACGGGTGAAATATGGTTTAACTGCATATTTACCGTTTCTGCATCAAAATTGAGCTTTCCGCAGCTAAATGATTATTTTTGTCGCTCAACCCAAGGCTTAGAATGCTGGAAATAACTGTAAACGAAAAGAGTACATTTTCCGTGGTCAATGAAAACGGCCAATGGCTTGTCAACAATACCCCTGCCCTCTGGGACGCACAGATACAACCTAACGGGCTCATCAGTATACTGCACAACAACAAGAGCTATACCGCGCTCGTAGAGGACATCGACAAAAAGAAAAAGGAAATGACCCTTCGCATCAACGGCCAGGCTTATAAAATAGGTATAAGGGAACCCATCGACCAGCTACTCAGCAGAATGGGTATGGACCTGAAAGCCATGCAGAAGGTAGAGCCTGTAAAAGCTCCCATGCCGGGTATGATACTGAAGGTATTAGTGGAACCGGGCCAGCAAATAAACAAGGGCGACGGCCTGCTGATACTGGAAGCCATGAAAATGGAAAACGTGCTGAAAGCCAGCGCCCCTGCTACAGTCAAATCCATCAAGGTAGAAGAACGCACTGCAGTGGAAAAAGGAGCTGTGCTGATAGAATTGGAATAACTCATCACCTCTATGCTGAAACACATTGCTTTTATAGCGTGCATTCTTTTTTTTACAGCTGTGAACGCGCAGCCCTATTCTTACGTGTATATACAGGGCGACAAGCAGACGCCTTTTTATGTAAAGCAGGAGGGTGAAATGCTTCCCCGCTTCGGAAAAAACTATTTCATTATTTCTGAGCTGAATCCCGGCGTGATGAACATTGAGCTGTTGTTCCAGCAAAATCTTTACCCGCCTCAAAAATTTGCGATCAATGTACCGGAGAACGGTTTTCGCGGATTTTTGCTGACGATGAAAAATGGTTATTTCTCTTTGTATGATGTGCACCGGAACTTCTACATAAAGGCCGATAACAAACCCGCAGACGACAACTATCTCGAACACACGGCAGGTGTACCCAGCGTACCTATAGATGACATCAACCCAACACCGGCAGATACAAAGCAGCCAACTGTTGCTACGTCTCCACCTGTTTTAAAAACACCTAAACCCAAGCCTGCTCCAAAGATCAAAACACCTTCTGCTAAAACACCACCAAAACCAGCGACGGCTAAAACGAAGTCAATCGGAAAACCGGCTTCAGGAGTTGAAGGGCCCGTGTTTATAGATGACGTAGAACTCAGAGGTGACCGCAACACCAGTAATACGGTTCCCGCAGGTGGTGTGGTTAAAAATAAAATTGCGGTCGCCAACAGTGACTGTCCACAGGCGATCAGCAACGATGAATTCAGGGATATTTATAAAAAGGCGATCACGCGTTCATCCTCAGGCAAGCTAAAGTTCCTTCTTGAGAAAATGGACGTTTGCTATACTTCTAACCAGGTAAGACAGCTGGCTACGATACTACCGGGCGATGATGAACGTTTTACTTACCTGAAACGTGCATACCCCAGGGTCACTGACCAGTCGGCTTTCGAAAGACTTGAAAACCTTTTAACCAGTGAAGAATGGAAAGGATATTTCCGTTCGATGTTACAACAATAGCTTATGAAAAAAATATTACTTGCTGTCCCGTTCGTACTATTCTTTGTTTCCTGCAAAGAGAAAAAAGAAGATAAGCTGCTAAAAAAATGGCAGGCAACATCGCTTGAAAGTCCGACCATGGATCAGATGATTGCCGATCAAACCGAATTTCTGGATACGTTTGGCAAGAGCACCACACCAGCGCAAAACGATTCCATGTACGGAACGCGTAATGTAGATAGCATGCGTGAGTCGCTAAAGGCGCAGCTGAATGACTTCAAGGCCATGCAGGAGCATTCTGTAAAAAATACCTGGTTCGAGTTCTTCAAGGGTGGTAAAGCCATCATGAACTTCAGCGGTCAGGCCGATTCTACCAATTGGTTCATCGAGGAAGACTCTGTACTTGTGCTAGATGAAATGGGTATGAAGGGCGCTGGCAGCAAGATACGCATGGGTATCGTGCAGCTGGACAACAAACAGTTGAAACTGCGTTTTACCGAAGACGGTATGACCAGCACAGTAACTTTCGAGCCTGCTAAAAAATAGCAGTTCTATTGCTATCTTTACCCGCGTTTAAGCACAACGGTTTAAAACTATTTAAAATATTATGCGTACCATACCTTTCAGACAGGCACTTCGTGAAGCGATGGAAGAAGAAATGCGCCGCGACGCCAGCATATTTTTGATGGGCGAAGAGGTAGCACAATATAACGGAGCTTATAAAGTAAGCCAGGGCATGCTCGATGAATTTGGCCCGAACAGGATCATCGATACGCCTATTGCGGAACTTGGCTTTGCTGCTATAGGTGTTGGCGCAGCTTCGAACGGAACTCGTCCTATCGTTGAGTTCATGACCTGGAACTTTGCAGTATTGGCGCTGGACCAGATATTGAACCATGCTGCAAAAATGTTGTCGATGAGTGGAGGGCAGTTCGGCTGCCCTATCGTGTTCCGCGGACCCAATGGCTCAGCAGGACAGCTCGGTGCGCAGCACTCACAGGCTTTTGAAAGCTGGTTTGCGAATATCCCCGGCCTCAAAGTGATCTCTGTATCTAATCCATACGATGCCAAAGGCCTTCTGAAATCTGCCATCAGGGACAATAACCCCGTTGTGTTTATGGAAAGCGAAGTAATGTATGGCGATGTTGGCGAAGTGCCGGAAGAAGAATACCTGATACCCATCGGCAAGGCCGATGTAAGACGCCAGGGAACAGACGTGACTATAGTGTCATTCAACAAAATGATGAAAGTTGCCTTGGGTGCCGCAGAAGAACTGTCGAAGGAAGGAATTGAAGCTGAGGTAATTGACTTGCGCACCATCCGCCCGCTCGACTGGCAAACCATTGCTGAATCCGTTAAGAAAACCAACAGGCTGATAATAGTTGAAGAGCAGTGGCCGTTTGGCAGCGTTTCATCCGAGATCAGTTACCGCATACAGAAGGAAGTATTCGACTACCTGGATGCCCCGATACGCCGCATCAATTCGGCCGATACGAACATGCACTATGCACCGAACCTTGTGGCAAAACACCTGCCCGATGTTGCACGTACAGTGAAGCTCGTGAAAGACGTAATGTATATGGCAAAATAAATGCCCGATCATATTGATTGAGCCCCGTAACAAACGGGGCTTTTTCTTTAAATACCGATTCCACTATATTTACCTCGATGAGCGTACAGAAGCTAGAGACCAAAGCAATAATAATTGGCGCGGGCCCGGCAGGAGCCGGTACCTCCATATACCTGACGCAGGCCGGGATACCGCATGTTATCATCGAGAAAGAAACCTTCCCGCGTGATAAGGTATGCGGCGACGCCTGCAGCGGTAAGACGGCTTTCGTATTGCGCAAGGCCAACCCTGGATGGCTACAGGAGATATTCAGCAATGAACAGGAATTTACACCGAGCCATGGCATCATCTTCGTGGCGCCCAATGCTAAGGCATTGAATATTCCATTCAATCCCAACCGTCGCCCCGGAGAGCAGGCACCGGGGTTCACCACTCCACGCCTTACTTTCGACAATTTCCTGTTCGAGAAATTACCCTCGCAGTATGCAACTGTTTTTCAGCATGCAACTGTAAAGTCAATAGAGCGCAAAAATGGAATTGTGACAGTTACGTTCGTAAAAGATGGGAAAATGTCTGAAGTAACTGCGCCGGTGATAGTAGGCGCGGATGGAGACAAAAGCATCGTACGTAAAAATTTCATTAACGATAACACCAACGAAAAAGCATATGCGGTTGGGTTGCGCGCATACTACGAAGGCGTCACTGGCCTTGACACCAACAATTTCATTGAGCTTCACTTCTTACCCGAAATGCTGCCGGGATATTTCTGGATATTCCCTCTACCTCATGGCCGCGTCAATGTGGGTGTTGGTATTCTTTCCCAGCGCATACGTTCGAAGAAAATCAACCTGCGCGAGCAGATGCTCAATGCGATTAAAAACAATCCCAATATCAAACATCGCTTTGCTAATGCAAAGCTTATTGATAAAATACAAGGCTGGGGACTGCCGATGGGTATGGAACGGACGTCAGTTTCAGGGGACAATTA
>CAMPKG010000193.1 GCA_946887085.1 uncultured Sphingobacteriales bacterium | reverse complement strand
AGATACGGGAAAAGCTATTCAGCTTCTGGGGGCATGTGCACATAACACCGTTTACGCCCAACGCCAGCACCATCATCACACCTGATCCGATAAAGATGAACAAGCAGCTGGAAGCGCAGGTAGCAAAGATGCCGCATGTAACAGACATCAGCCCGTTCGCCGTTCGCCCTGCTATCATTCATACGGGAGAACTGATGGAAGGTGTGCAGCTGAAAGGTATAAGTGCCGAGTACAGGTTTCCCGCGTCCATAAAGCTCTCGGGTGACAGGATCAATTATTCAGATACCGCTTACGCCAAGGAGGTAGTGCTGTCGGAAAGAATGGCAGCAAGGCTGAAACTCGATGTGGGCGATGATATACAGATATATTTCCTGGAGCCCGGTTCCATCTTCCCACGTATTCGTAAAGTGAAGATGGCCGGCATGTTCCATACAGGTATGGATGAAGTGGATAAGGACTACGGCATCTGCGATCTGCGATTACTGCAGCGCATCAATAACTGGCAGCCGGACGATATTAACGGTTACCAGGTGACGCTGGATAATGCATCAGTTTCGGATACCGTGTCGATGCAGATATTCGATAGATACCTGGAGGCCCCGCTTACTACACATACCATGGCAGAGATATTCCCCAATATCTACGACTGGCTGGAGCTTCAGGACGTGAATGCGCGCATCATCATCATCATCATGGCTATTGTAGCAGTAATGAACCTTGCTGTTGCGCTATTGATACTGATAGTAGAGCAGGCCCGTATGGTGGCAGTTCTCCGCACGCAGGGAATGACGCACGGTGCTATACAGCTGGTGTTTCTCTACTATGCTGCGCTGATCGCTTTTGCAGGTATTATCGCCGGCAATCTTGTGGCTATAGGCATCTGCATGCTGCAGGAGCAAACAGGTTTTTTACAACTTTCAGAATCGAGCTATTATGTGCGGCAGGTGCCTGTGAAACTTACCATCTGGCAGCCTTTGTTCATCAACAGTGGTACCCTGATACTTTGTGTCATCTGGATGTGGCTGCCTTCACTGTACATACGCCGCATGCAGCCTGCAAGGATCCTGCAATTCAAATAAAGACCGATGAAAACCATTGTTTCCATATTTCTTATGTTGCTTACAGTCTCCGTGAGTGCACAGAAGTACAGCAAATGCATCGTGTATAAGCACTATGGTCTCGATACTGCAGGCAAATTCATTTACGCGATGATGCATTATAATGATGCGCAGAAAATGACTTACGGCAAGACATTTGGTTGTCGTCCCAATGCATACATGAGTGAGGCCGATACCAGCTGTTATCAATGGGAAATGGTTGTCAGCTACAACGGCGAGGGGCTGATGCAGGATTCACTAGTAGCTTTTGCTAATGGTGACAGCTTACTGACAAAGTTCAACTATGATAGTAAGAAGCGACTTACCCGGAGAGCAGATATTAAAACCGATAGGTTGACAACAGGAGTATTAGCTAAAACAACAGTGATACAAAATTATGAGTACGACGCCAGCGACCGCGTACGGCTGATGATGCAGGAGATCACACACAGTTGGACCGAATACGAAAAGCACACATATACCTATGATAAAAAGAACAGGGTACTAACCGACAGCTCATTCGTTACTCGCGGCGGCAGGATGCTGGCCGCCGGTCTCGATACGGTACGGTGGATATATGCCGAGTCGGAGAAGTATGAGTATCATAAAAAAGGATATACACTGCATCATTTTAACAGTGCCGGGCAGGAAAGTGTCAGAGAGATCGTCCAGTTACGCGATAGAAAAGGACGGGTCACTGGTGAACGGTTTGATATGTCACCGTTTGGGGTTGTTACAACAGTATATCGCTATTATCCGGAGCGTCGGAAAATGCTGGAGGTCATGCAGGGGGGGTTATTCCGGAACGATGAGATACCCGAAATATACCAATACGTCTACGAATAGCAGTACATACTTAGTATCTCCTTCGCGCGTTGTATATTCGTTGTGAATAGCACACAATTGAGTAATAAAGATCAATACCGCAAACTTAGCAGCACGCAATCTGTACCTGTCTTTTTGCAAGACTGGTGGCTGGATGCTTTGTGTCGCGACTGGGACGTGGCGCTTGCTAAGAATGGCAATAGTGTTTCCGGAGTATGGCCTTATACAATCGAAAGGCGTATTGGTGTTGATCTTCTGCGTACACTTAAGCTCACACCCTATGCCGGCCCGCATGTGTTCTTTCCTGCCGACATGAAAGAGGCTAACCGCGATGGGTTTGAGCATGAGACCATAGATGCATTGATGCAACAACTGCCATCAGCCAGGGTCTGGAACCTCTCGCTGATGCCGGGGCTGAAACAGGCAGGCTTATTCAAACACAAAGGCTTCGACATCACCACGCAGCAAACTTTCCTCATTGATCTTTCGGGCGATGAACAATCGGTGTTTGCAAATATGAAAGAAAGTCTGCGCCGCAACATCCGCGCAGCAGAAAAGGAGATAGAGATAATCAACGATCCGCAACAGCTGGAGACCTTATACAAATACAACGCACTTACACTAACAGGTAAAGGCAAAGCGCAGGCATACACCCTCGCCGACATGCAAAAGCTAATGGAAGCTTGCCTGCAACACAACAGCACGGCACTCTGGGTAGCCAAAAAAGATAACGGGATACAGGCGCTGGTATGGAATGTATGGGATGCGGATACCAGCTATTATTTCATGGGTGCGCAAAAGCCCGGTGGCGATAGCTACCGCGCCATGTCGGCATTATTATGGCATGCCATCAAACAGGCCAAGCAGCGCGGCAATAAAACCTTCGACCTCGAAGGAAGTATGGATGCAGGGGTAGAACGTTTCTTCCGCAGCTTCGGCGGGCAGCGTGAATTATATCTTGTATTGAAGAAAAATGATTCCCTGTTGTGGCGGGTGAAGGAGATGTTGAGGTAACAATTTGAAATGACTGACAGGCTATTTTACATATTATCAAGCATATAAAGGAACAGGACCAGGAAAAAACACTGGTTTAACTGGAGCCAAGGACGAAAGAAAAACGCTCAACACACCCTCTTTTTGCATTCTTTTTCGATTGCAGTGATTTCAGCTGCAATCTTTACTCGTTACCTAAGAATGTCGAATCTGGTCGACGTTTCGACTGTAGGTATTTATATTATCACAGCGATTATTTTCTTATCTCTTTGGTTGGGCTTGAACTCTTTTATTAAGAAACGGTATTCCTATGATAAGATTGACTCACTGGAAATGCAATACAATGTTATGTCAGTTCGACAAGCGCGTGCAATTGCTTTTATCGTAGTGTTGGCGACACTCGTCGTCGTCAATGCGTACTGGTGGTTATTGAGGTGACTCAAAACAACACCGCCTGTTCCAGCTTTTCCAGCTTCTTCTCCTTAGGAGAAACACCACCATTCGTAACTTCTATCAATTCTGATTGCTCGTACCTTGAAGCAACAGTAATGTTCACCCCGTCAGCATGTGCATTAAACAATTCTGCTACAATATCAGGGCGGTTGTTCTCTTTCGAGAGATGTGAAAGCAGCAGATGGCTCATGTGCGGCGGTTTGTGCTGTTTGAAAACATCCAGCGCTTCTGCATTAGATAAGTGGCCATGTCCCCCGCGTATGCGGTTCTTCAGGTGCACGGGGTAGCGCCCTGTTTCCAGCATGGCAGCATCGTAGTTCGATTCAAGGAAGGCTGCATGGCATTTGCTGAAATGGGTTGCCAACCGGTCGCAGCAGGCGCCTATGTCGGTAAAGATACCGATGGTCACACCATTGCCTTCTACAATAAAACTATGTGGATGTATCGCGTCATGGTATTTCAGGAAAGCAGTTATCGTTAGACCACCTAGCTGTATAGGCTCGTTTGTCGAAAATGTATTGGCCAGGTGCGGGTAGAGCAGCATCCGGCAATACTTCCTTGTGTCAGGGGTTACGTATACAGGAATCTGGTGCTTCTTCGATAAGTTGGTAACACCGCGGATATGGTCGCTATGCTCGTGCGAGATGAAAATACCCTTTACATTTTTCGGTGAGAGGCCAAGTTTGGCCATTCTCTTTTCTGTTTCCCGGCAGGAGATACCCGCATCTATCAGCACGGCGTCGGTTCCGTTACCAACGTAGTAACAGTTGCCATTGGAGCCCGATGCGATGGATGCGATGAACAGCGACATTTGATACTGCAAAGAAACGGTAATGGTACCAGCAGGTGGAATAAAAATTATAGCAATGCGAGCACAGGTATTACCAATAAACCGGTGTCAATACGGGGCGATCCGCTCTATTAACTTTAGAAATTCGTCTTTCTTTCGCTGAGATACGGCTATTTCCTTTTTATCGCTCATGGTAACCATTCCGCCCCGGCCACGCTGGTAATACTCCAGGTGCGCGAGGTTGATCAGGTGATGGTGGTGTATCCGGTAAAAGCCTAATACAGCCAGCTGTTTTTCAAAGCTGCCCAATGTCTTGCTCACCACAATTTTCGGGCGGTTGGAGAAGTAAAATACCGTGTAGTTGCTTTCGGCCTCGCAACGAATGATTGTAGCGATATCCACGTAAACCAGGCCATTCAGCAGGGGCAATGCCAGCTTATTCGGCAGGGTATTGGCCATGGATTGCAAAAGCTGTTTGATGTTAGCATCCGGCGCCGCTGCCGACACCAGCTTTTCTACCCGTTCTACGGTGCTGATCAGCTCGTCTATATTTACGGGTTTCAGCAGGTAGTTGACAGCATGATACTTAAATGCTTTAAGTGCAAAATCGTCGTAGGCCGTTACAAACACCACGTGAAAATCGGGTTCGCCTATCCGTTTCAACAGTTCAAAGCCATCACCGCCGGGCATATTGATGTCCAGGAAAACGAGTTTTGGAGAAAGCAAGCCTATTTTCTGTTGCGCTTCGTCTGCAGACGCGGCGTTGCCTACAACTTCTACATTCGGGCAGTATTTGGCAAGAAAATTCCGCAGGGTATTGATCCCATCGGGTTCATCATCTACGATAAGGGTCGAGAGTTTATTCATCATTCATGGTTTTAACTACGGGAATAATAACTTCTACGGTGGTGCCTGTGCTGCCCGGGTTGACGTCGTTTTTATGTATCACGTTCACTATGCTCGACGTATTGTAGAGCATGTTCATAACATTGATGCGGCTTGTGGTTATATCCATGCCCATAGGCTGATAGATACTCTTCTTCTCCATTGCTGCCGCCTGTTTAAAGCCTATCCCGGTATCGTCTATTACACACAGCATCCCTCGTTCGGTAAGCGAGAAACTAACATTGAGTTTGCCTGATTTACCACGCAGATGTCTCAATCCATGATTGATAGCGTTCTCCACAAATGGCTGTATCATCATTGCCGGTATCTTTGTTCCTTCCGCGTCTATGTCCGGGGCTATTGATATGCCATACTCAAAGACATTTTTAAACCGCATTTTTTCCAGTTCTATATACGCACGCAGCATATCGGCTTCTTCCGATAACCTGATCCAGTTATCTTTTGAGTGCGAGAGTGTTTGCCTGATAAGATGGGCAAACATGGTCATATACTTATTAGCGTTGCGTTCATCATTCAGGTTATAATAATTCTGTATCGCGTTAAGCGCGTTGAAGATAAAATGCGGGTTTATCTGCGCCCGCAATGCCTGCATTTCAAGATTCGCCATTTTTTTATTGAGTTCCGTTTTGGTCTGTTCTGATCTGCGAATGGCGCTGATGCGTTTTCTTACCAGCACATAGGCAAGAACGACGGCTGCCAGCAAGACAGCGAGCAGGAACCAGGGATCACGCCAGAAGGGTGGTGTAATGGTGAACGAAAATACAGCGGGTTCTTTTGTCCATATATCATTACTGCCCTTCGCCCATACTTTGAACACATAACTTCCGGGGCTGATGGCATCGAAGTTTACCGAGGCCAGCCTGGTAACAACCGTATCTGCCTTGCTGCCTTCCAGGACATATTTATATGTCAGGTTCTGTCCATCGTTTAGCGCAACGGCCGTGTAGTTAATCGTAAGACCCGCATCTTTGTGTGAAAGCAGGAGATGTGCAGGACTGACGACTGCCGTATCACTTAATGCAACCGACGTGATGCAGGTGTACAAAGGGCCCGTGGCAGCACGCTGCGGAGTATTTAGCCTTACTATACCTTCTCCGCTACTGATATATAAGTTGCCTGCTCTTATCGCAAAGTCATTGATGTCATTTTCAGCCAGCCCGTTTGAAAGGGGAAAATGAGATACTGTGTATCCTTCTTTTCCGGGTAACAGCCTGTCCAACCCGTTGTTGGTCGAAATCCATATCTGTTGCTTGTCGTCTACAAATGCCTTACGGCATATGTTGCTGCTGAGGCCGTTCTTTTCATTAATATGCTGCATAGATCTGCCGTTCCATATAAACACTCCTTCCTGGTGGGTCAGGAAGACGACCTCTCCACGAGGTGCTATCTCTATATCAGTTATCCGGCTTTTAGCAAGCACAGGAGCTGCTGCAAATTTTTGAATGCCTTTATGTCTTTCGAATTTGAAAACTCCCTGCAATGTCCCCAGCCAGACAATTTCGTCTGCGGCTGCAATGGCAGTGGTCCTGTGGTTCCAGTATTTAGCAAATAGGTTGGCATTGCTGTCCAGTTCACCGGCGCCATGCACGCATGAAAAGAACACCCGTCCGTTTTGCTCGTACAGGTCTTTTATAGCACTGTTCAGCTGGTGGTAGTTATGGTTGGTCAGTTTGCCCGAGCTG